>JBCCBR010000142.1:0-8077 GCA_039033935.1 Verrucomicrobiota bacterium | reverse complement strand
CTCCGTGACTGAAATCGGCGAGCAGCTTGACCTCAAGCCGGAGCAGGTGAGGGAATATCTAACCATGTCTCGCCAGCCCATCTCCCTGGATGTTCGCATCGGTGACAACCAGGATACGGAGCTGCAGGAGCTGCTAGAAGACGATACCGTATCTCCAGAAGATTACACGGTACAACAGTCTTTGCGGCAGGATATTCGCAATATGCTGACGGAGCTCACACCCCAGCAAAAGGAAGTAATCAACCTGCGGTTTGGTCTGACCGACGGAACCCAGCTTTCGTTGGCCAAGGTGGGTCAGCACATGGGTATCAGCCGTGAGCGTGTGCGCCAGCTAGAACAGCAGGCCCTGAAGCATCTCCGTCGCCGCAAGGCAACATTTCAAGGGTATTTAGCTGCAGGCTAATCGGGATTGAAAAGCCGCGGGCTAATCAGTTACACGGATTGTAAACCGTCCTGGCTATTAAAAAAGGGATTCTGGCATTTGCTAGAATCCCTTTTTTGGGGCACAGCGGAGGTCGGAGATATCCTACGATCCTCCTAACTGTTCTCCAGGTTCTAGACGACTGCCGTTAGCAAAATCCCAGCCGGACTGGGATTTTTTGCCAGCGGGCTGTAACTGCCGCAGTAGCAAGTATCCGTCACCTGTACCAATAACGGGACCATGGTTTTTCCAAACGGCAGCAACGCTGCCAGGGGTTGGGGGCTGTAGGGTGCCGTAGGCCTCCTGGAGGTGCTGGTAGTCCTGGGGTAGCTGGGACCAGACGCCGTCAAAGAGCGGTATGGTTTCAGTAATTTTGAGCGTTTGCTGACGCAGCTGGGTGACGCAGTTTGGGTAAAACCCGCGCACCTGATTGTGCAGGGCTAGGGCGGGGCGCTGCCAGTTGAGGGTGTAGTCAGTTTTTTTGATCAGGGGGGCGTAGGTGGCCTGTGCCTCGGCTTGGGGAATGGGGCGAATTGCCTGGCCGTCAAGTTTGTGCAGGTCGAGTTGCTCCTGCCAATAGGTGCCGTAGTTGTGCCCATCGGACCAGATCAGGTCGTTGCGCCCGTCGCCGTTGAGATCGGTCACAATAATGGGGCAGCTCGCGTGCGGTAGAGTAAAGTCTTTCCGCCACTTCCATGGACCGGACCATGGTCCCTCTGCCGGGCACTCATACCATCCCTGCATGAAAACAATATCGGTGAGCCCGTCGCCATTGATATCACCAAAGCCCTGACCGTGACCGTTGCCTTCTTCCGAGATGACGTGTTTTTCAGTCCGCACCGATCCATCATCGTTCCGCAACAGTCGGATCGCCTGCATTGGGTTCTTCGGGTTCCATGAATTCTCATACCACTCGGGCTCGCCGTCACCATCAAGATCCTCGAAGAAAGCTGCCTCGTTGCGATCGGTGCCGGTGTCGAGGAGCTGATGCACTTCCCAGAGACCACCG
Organism: Verrucomicrobiota bacterium; assembly: GCA_039033935.1. Lineage (GTDB taxonomy): Bacteria > Verrucomicrobiota > Verrucomicrobiia > Verrucomicrobiales > DEV007 > Arctic95D-9. Next base: position 6,647 of record JBCCBR010000142.1, on the reverse strand, counting down.
TAATTACCGGGCCCGGCGTTTTCAAACCAGTTCACAATAGGGAGGGTGAACTGCCCCCCAATGATGTCGAGGTCTCCGTCGCCATCCATATCGAACAGATGCTCAGCATTGTTTTGGAGATAATCTGCCCCAAAGCCCATCAGCTTGCGAACCGGGAGCTGCTCCCAATCCGGTGCGCGATACCAGTATTCGCCAGCGGTGATGTCGAGCTTGCCGTCTCCATCCATGTCGCCAACGGCGCAACCCTCGTTATTGTCGTGATGCAGCTTTTCGACACGCCACTCGATCTGACGAGGCTTCGCTTTTCCTTTGCCTTTTTGCTGGGCAATGACGAGGACAGAGCCACTGACGAGAAGCGAGACGGTGAGTATCAGAGAGATTTTCATGGAGAAGGGAGTTTGAGTAAACTGTGGGCTCGGCTCGAGCTGACGGACCAGCAGCGAGCAGACCGAGAGGGAAGGGAAAAAAGACATGAACGGTTGAGGCCTTTCAGCCCAAACCGGGGACGCAATCGCGAAAGAAGAGTTGGAATACGATTCAGAGAAGTGAATCGACTCGCAACGTAATTGGGCTAAAGCTCGCCCGCTGTGTTCGCTGCTAGCTCGGATGGCGGTAAAGGCGCGACGGGTCGAAGAGGCGATGCTCTCCGTCGCGGCGCAACTCCCACCCAACGAGATAAGCACCGCCTCCATCGCTTCCGCTCATAACGATCTGAATCCAGTCCCCATGGGGATCAACTGTGAATGTCAAAAGCCTGTTCTTGATGGCGTTCTCATCGATGTTCGGGTGATAGTAAGAATTATATAATGACAACGGTATAGGGACTTCTTTGTCGTCCCATGAAACCGCGAACCTACCCCAGCTAATTTCAGGAATCTGATTGTCGGACCCAATCGGAGCGGTTCCATCAATGTAAAGAGTTTCTGGACCATATGCCCCCGGTTTGCGCTCTACCGTGTGGTGGCCAGGGTCGAATTCCGCTTCGCTCATGAAGACGCGAATCTTGGTCTCCTTGACGACGCATTCGAATACCGGCTTCTCTTCCGCTAACGCAGCCGTCGCAACCACCGCGAGGCCGAGCTGAATGAGATGGGCTGGCTTCATTTTCTTCATCGAACAGGGTCGAATCAACGACCTAACAGGGTTATGTGCGAGACCTAATAGGGTTACGTGGAGGACTAAAGAGGGTTGAGTCGGAGACCTAAGAGGGTTGAAGGGATGCTCAGCGCGCGGGGTGAAGAAGTGCGTTGCATTAACTAAATTCGAAACACACTACGCTGATGAATTTTAGTAAAGTGAGTCGGGCTGGGCAAGTCAAATGTCAGGACTGGTCACCGAGACTACCGACTTGTTTGCGCGGGCTGTCGCTAACGGATCTACGATGGAAGACATTTGCCGTTGTCGCGCTGGTGGTATCGCGCTATCGGAGAGGCCAATGAAGTTGGAACTCAAATGGGGGCTCATTATCGGGCTGATCCTCCCGGTGGTGCTCTACTCGACCTATTTCCTCGGTTGGCACTCCCGCGGGCTCCTCGGCATCCAGATGGTGATGCTGATTCACTTCGGGCTGACGATGCTCGGCTATTTTATGGCGATTCGCGAGATGGTGACCCGCGAGCCCGAGACCACGTTTCGTGAAGGCCTCGTCTCCGGATTAATCATCGCCGGTGTCACTGCTGTGCTCGCCCTCCTGACTCAGCTGGGCTATTTCACTCTGATCAATCCGGGATGGACTGACTACATGGTCGAGCAGACCAGGCTCTACTACCTCTCAAACGGTGCCACAGAAGAGATCGCAACAGAGCTGTCGCAGGGCGCGCGTAAGACCTTTGGTCTGCGCAGCTACCTGATTCAGTCAGCGAGTATCGCAATCGTATTCGGAGCATTCTTCACAGCGGCAATGATGGCGGTGATTCGTCTGCGGGCACGGAGGAATCGCCGGTGATCATGAATTCGCTAAGCCGCAACCGCTGGCGGGTCATCATCGCCGCCGCTCTTCTTCTGATCGTCCCGACGATCGCGTGGTGGGTCTTTGTCAGCACCGGGCTGGTCGCGCGGCCCGGCGAAAAGCTGAAACCACCTTTTAATTTGTCGGACCGAATCGTCACGATCGACGTGCGGGAAGGCAGCAATGGAGAGCTTGTCGCTCGATTTGGCGATTGGGAGGAAGGCGAACCCGAACTGACAGGAGACGAATTCTTCACCGAACTGATGCGCCGGAATCGAGATCAGCCCTGGATCTACCGCTTCCTTGACGTCACTTCGATTGCTGGGGTGGTCTGGGTGATCTTCGGCTTCGCTGCCCAGGGAGTCTTTGCCGCGAGGTTGATTGTGCAATGGCGTGCCAGCGAAAAAGCGAAGGCATCGATCGTCCCGACCAGCTTCTGGTGGATCAGTCTGCTCGGTGCCTCGATGACGATGATCTACTTCATCTGGCGCCGCGAGCCGGTCGGGGTAGCAGGCCAGATCAGTGGCTGGCTAATCTACATTCGCAATCTCTGGCTGATCTATCGCCCCGGCGAGGCCCCCGCAGAAGAGCCGTGAGGCAGAACCCGAGCGCGAGTCGGAAGGGCAGGGGGGCCAAGTCGAGTTCCCGCGCCGGCTTTTCATGGCTTTTCGTCAGCTGGTGGAGCAATCAGAGTATTGAGCAGTCTTGCCAACTTGCCGCGGATTGATCACGCTCGACTCCCTATGGAAAAGCCGCCAGTTGCCGCCAGTCCGAACCGTGAACGCGACACACTCAGCCAGCGTTTGGGCCTCATCTTCGGAATCGCCGGATTTCTGGTCATCTGGCTCTTCATCAACCTTGATCCCGAAAACCCGTCCGTCTCGCGGATGGCGGCAATCGCTTTTTTAATGGCGGTCTGGTGGATCACCGATGCGCTCCCTCTCGCCGCGACGGCGCTGGTGCCCATCATCACCTTTCCGATTCTTGGGATCATGTCAGGAAAAGAGATCGCGAAGGAATACACCAACTCGATCATTTTTCTCTTTATCGGCGGCTTCCTCATTGCTCTGGCGATGGAGCGGTGGGGCCTGCATCGGCGGATTGCGCTGCGAATCATTTCACTGGTCGGGGGGACACCCGCTCGGCTCGTGCTCGGTTTCATGCTGGCGACGGCATTTCTCTCGATGTGGATCTCGAACACAGCCACCGCAATCATGATGCTGGCGATCGCGCTGGCGGTGATCCGGACGACTGAGAATGACTTTGGCGAAAATGGGAGTCGGACGATCGCGGTATCACTGCTGCTTGGCATCGCCTACAGCGCGAGTATCGGCGGGATGGCAACCCTGGTCGGGACACCGCCCAACCTTGCACTGAGTCGGATCTTTGAGCAATCGTTCCCAGCTGCGGAAAGTGCCGGAGTCTCGCTCAGCTTTGGCAGGTGGATGCTGTTAGGCCTCCCGCTTAGTGTTGCCATGCTGACCTGTGCCTGGCTCCTTCTAACAAAGGTCTTTTTTCGGGCACCACGATCTCTCCAGATCCCGGAAGAGGCGATCACGAAGGAGCGCGAGAATCTCGGACCGATGCGGAGAGAGGAATCAATTGTTCTTGGCGTCTTTGCAGCGACAGCGCTGCTCTGGGTCTTTCGGACACCGCTTTCGATCGGCAACTTCACCATCCCGGGGTGGCGCGATCTCTTGCCGTTCGGGGACTACCTCGACGATGGAACCGTCGCGATCGCGATGTCGCTGCTGCTCTTCCTGATCCCAGCGAAACATGCAGCGGCGGAAGGGAAATCGGCAAAACGGCTGCTTGATGCGACCGTCTTTCGAGATTTGCCCTGGCATATCGTGCTGCTCTTCGGAGGCGGCTTCGCTCTCGCGAAAGGATTCCAGAGCTCCGGCCTCTCGACCTGGGTTGGTTCTGGCTTTGCCGGGCTGGGTGAGACCCCGGTCCCGGTTCTAGTGCTCGCGATTGCCGGGCTGATGACATTTCTGACCGAACTCACCTCCAACACCGCGACTACGGAGATGGTCCTGCCCCTGCTCGCATCGATCGCCCAGGCGATCCAGGTGAACCCGCTTTACCTGATGATCCCGGCTGCACTCTCCGCTTCCTGCGCCTTCATGATGCCGGTGGCGACTCCGCCGAACGCGATCGTTTTCGGAAGTGGCAAAATCCGAATCATCGAAATGGTGAAAGTCGGAATCGTGTTGAACCTGGTCGGGCTGATTGTTTTGTCAGGGTTGTTTCTCATCATCGGACCACTCGTGTTTGGTCTCGATGCTGGAATGTTCCCAGATTGGGCGGCTCCGGCAGATCATATTTCCGAATAGGGGACCAGCCTTTGATTTGTGGCGGAGGCTCCGCCAATTGGCGTCTCCCTAAATGGCCTCTAATCGTTCAACCTAGTTCTCCGCCCCAAGCCCGCCGGGCTGAAAGTCGACCGGGATTCGAACTCTCGGGAATGCCTTTAGAGTGAGGCTGAGGAGCACGCCATATTCGTTCTGGCCATCGCGGTTGTCGCGAATAATGGCACCGACGCTGGCGGTCCAGCTGGCGAGGTCGCGATGGACGGAGTATTGCTGGTACTCGAGCGTGCCGTCATCAGCTTCGAAACGGTGTGCCGTGCTGAATCCCCAGTTGTCGTTGATCCGGGTGTAGGTGTTAAGCGTGTAGAGATCGGTGTCGGCAAAGAAAGGATGGTCGTTGAGGAAGTAATGCCCGAAGCTGAAGGAAAACCAATCGGTCGGCAGGACCGTCAGGTAGGTCTGGATCTCGCTAAAATTAACCTGATCGTCGAGTATCGGAAACTGCGCCCGAGTCGACGCGGTCAGCCAGGGGACGGGACGCCAATCGATCTCAGTGAATAGGTTCGAAAAGTCGCGGTTTAGCTCGGGATCTTTGATGTAGCCATCGATGTAGTTATTGATCGAGAGCCATTCATAGCTGACCCCATCACGACGCGTGTACCAGCGATTCGAGACCCCGGCGCGAACGATGTGCCAGTCCCGCACGTCGTCGATCCCATTGAAGAGGGGAAGGTCTATCGGCCGAAGGCGCGTCGTCGGCGTGAGGCGATCGATCGGAGTAAAGCGACCGTTGATTTCGTCGGTATTGAGATAGGAGTAGTTGAGGTAGGGCTGAACGACGTGAAGCAGACCATCGAGACCAAGACGACGATTGTAGACGTTAGGCGACCGCTTCGAGAGCTTGAAGGAAAGATCGAGCCCGGCGGTGAATGTGGTCCGGTCAAAGCTGTCGAGCCCAGAGATGTCGAAGTCTGAGTAGTTCGAATACCCAAAACCGGCCCTCGGGACGACGTTCAGGAATCCGCCGACCTGCGCCGGGAAAAGCACTTCGTGATAGGTCTGAAATCGGTTGTAGCCGCTCGGCTCGACGATCCCGGCGAGCACTTCGTCTTCATCCAGCTCCTCGCCCAGGATTCCGTAGCTGGTGAAACCATCGTAGAAAAAGCCGGTCTCACCGAGCGGCGTGCGAATCACGTCGATCGAGAGCTCCGGACTGCGGGTGTCTGTCTGGAAAAAGTCGTTGAGCTGGCCTCGCCACAGCAGGGAAACTTCAGCCTGAGGGAAGCGTTTCACCAGATTGACGATATTGTCAGGCTTCGGATCGATTCGGAACTCGCTCGGCGCAAAATCTTCGTAGAAGAAGCGATCGCTCAACTTGTTGATGTCGAAGTCGACGTAAAAGGTCTCGTCCTCACTCCCGGGAAAGAAGACCCGGTGTTGCAGATTGATGCGGTAGCGATTCTCAGGGGTGCCGGCGAGCCGCTCCTCTCCGTTGAATCGGATCTGGGGGTTGTTGTCGCGAGCGTAGTAGAGATTGAGCCTGCCGATAGCTTCATTTCCCTTCCACTTGCGGGAGGAAAACTCGACCCCACCGGCGATGCCCCGCTCGCTCCGCACATCGAGATGCGCGCGACCGAGGATGTCTTCGTTCACCTCAAATCCATACTCGTTGAGAAGGAAGGCGCCCCAGGCTGAGTTCCAACCGGGGGTGAAGTAGTAGCCCAGCTCAGCGTCGAGCGGTTGCACAAAATAGGGAACCAGAACACCTTCCGATTCCCCGCGTAGACGTTCGCCCCCCGCATGATGACCTTCTTGCCCGGGTGGACCTCGAGCTCTCGCACTTCGATCCGCCAGTTCGGATTCTGGGAATCATGCGTGGTGAATGTGGAATCGCTGAGGATGATCGGACCACCCGATTCGTCTTCTGGCCGAACGACATTTTCCGTGGTGTAGAAGATCGGGTCCATCGCCGAAGCGAGGTTGCTCGTCGTCAGTTCGCCGGTCTGGACGTTGTAAATGACTTCTTCGGCGTCGATCACTTCACCGGCGGTGAAGACCCGGACTTCGCCACGCGCAAAGACCAGCCCGGAGGATTGATGATACTCAACCTCATCGGCCTTGATCGTGACGTCGCCAAAATTCAGCGTGACATTTCCGGCCGCTTTCGCGATCCCCAGAGTCTGATCATAGTCCGTCTCGTCGGCTGTGATCTCGAGGTCCTGAATCGGACCGTCGCCCGTCCCGAGCTGGGCTGAGAGATCACCCGGAATCAGGGAGACGCCCGCGATCAACACCAGACAAGCAAGGCCAGCCGAACGGGGGGATCGTAACAATCCAAGCGAACGAAGTCCACGCTGACTCAGCCTCTGGATCGAGCGCGCCAATAG
>JBCCBR010000141.1:0-8092 GCA_039033935.1 Verrucomicrobiota bacterium | reverse complement strand
GATCAGGTCCGGCATGTCGGGATTCTCGCCGACCACGAGGGGGATCGGGCGCCAGTCGAACCACTCTGGTAGCGGAATGGAGCCCTCTGGCGGATAGGCGATGTAGGCGAAGCTGGTGAGCGAGCCCATCCACAGCTCCGATGTCGGCAGAATCTGCCCGGCGGAGTCGAGTTCGAAGCGATAGTGAATGCCGTAGCTGACCTCTCCCTTGATCTCGGCACCCTGCGCGGGGGCTGCTCCCACGTTCCCGAGGTAGACGTAAATCGCGCCCTCGGCGATATCTTTCTCGACGCGCTTGAGCGGGTATCGGGCGATCCAGTGACGATTTTCCTCCTGCTCCTCGACCAGGACGGGCGATTCCTCGAGAACGGCGGCCCCGCCTCGCGGAAGCCATTCGCGAGTGAGGAAAACGCGATCCATCACGCGTCGAGTGAAAAGCGATGGGCTCGCTGCGGGAGCGCGTTTGATCTCCAGCTCGATGTAGCCATCCTCCGACAAGGCATCGCCCCAATCGAGACGGCGACCGCCGCTATCGTGGAGTGAGAGTTCCATCGTCGCGGTGCGATAGAAACCATTGTTGTAGAGACGTGGGTCGCGCTCATCGTTCCCGCGGTAGTAGGTGCCTCCCATCCGCCTCGGATGAGAAGGGCGGGCTGCGGTGGGGCGATCGCCGACCAGGAACTGGGCGCTGTTGGTGTGCTCCTCGATATACTCGCGCGCTTTTTCACTCCAGAGCTGGTGATGATCGATCACTTTCTGCACGTAGATCCGGCGCGTCGCGAATACCGCAAAGATCAGAAAGACGATCACGAAATGGGCGTGGGTCACTCGATTCAGGATGGGGAAACGCGCCCCGAATCTCCCCTTCCGCCTCGCATACCCATGACCGAAGGCGAGAAGCACCGTGCCCGCCATCCAGTATTTCCAAATACCTGTCGCTTTCGCCGCCCAGTATTTTCGGCGCACTTGCTCGAGCATTTTCGAATTCAGGCTCTCCTTAATGTCAGACTCCCACGGCGAACCAGCATCGATCCATGCCCCGATAATCTCGATCTCCTCTTCGTTGAGCGGGGCACCCTCCGGCGGCATTCGAAAATCGGGATCATCCGAGGTGATGCGCTCGAAAAGCTCGCTCTCCGCGCGAGTCGGACCGAGGATCGCAGTACCAAGGTGACCGATTTTTCGAGCGTAGCGTTCCTCGTCGAGCCTCAGGTCCTTTTCCGCGTACTCGGGACCGTGGCACTCGACACAGCGAGCCTCCAGAATGTCGAAAACCTCGGAATATTCGGAACTGGCAAAGCCGTCGGCGATCGAGAGGGCCAGCGAAATCCCGAGGAACACGCGTCCCGCAGAACTGCGCGACCTATGAAATCTCGACCAGCTCATTTTCCGAACCTTCTTCGAGAAACTCGAGCACATCCGACTCGATCGCCTCCGGCGTCGTACGGAACTCGCAGGCGAGATCCCCGATCAATTTTTCGACTGTGATTGGAGACTTCAGATTTTCCCAAATGGTGGAGGCAACCTCATCGAGCCCGTAGTAGTGCCCTGACACCACATCCATCAAGACCGTCTCGTCATCGACCCGACTTTCGAGAATGTCGGCATTGACCGAGACAGTGGAGGCTAGCGATAGTTGACTCATGCGCGGATTGTCGTGAGTGCTTAGGGTGCCCCTAGGGTAAAGAGCCGCGATTGACTCCACAACTCCTTTCTTTTCCCGGCAACGCTTTCCCTCCATGAGTGCGATCTTCGGCTTGATTCAGCGAGACTCTCGCCCGTTAGCGACAACGGATCTCGACCCAATGCGCGTGGCGATGGAGCGTCGGGGGCCCGACGGATTCTCCACGTCAGTTTCACCTGATCAGCAGGCTGCCTTCGGACGACTGCTTTTTGCCAACACGCCAGAGGCGCTCCACGACACCCAGCCGAGCTATGAAGCGGAGCGAGGGATTCTCTTCGTTGCGCAGGGCCGAATCGATAATCGATCCGAGCTGGCACCGATGCTGGGGCTGTCCGACCGAACAGACGTTTCCGATACAGAGTTCATCCAGCGAGCCTATCTGAAATGGGAAGGCGAGCACCTCGAGCGACTGCTTGGCGATTGGTCGCTCGCGGCCTGGCACGAACGCGAGCGACGGTTTTTTCTCGCCCGCGACCCGAATGGCTTCACCTCGATGCACTTCTGGTCCGATGACCAGCAGATCGCTTTCTCCACCAGTAAACACGGACTGCTCGCCCACCCCGCCGCGCCGCGGCAATTGAATCTCGAGCGTTACCTGCTCTCGGCGGCACTGATCGCGGAGGACGCGCGATCGACCTGTCATCGCAATATCTTTCGACTGCGCTCCGCTCACAGTCTCGAGATCGAAGAGGGACGCGAGACCGAACGTTGCTACTTCGATGTCGCCGACGTGCCGCAGGTCGCCTATCGATCGATCGGCGAAGCGGCGGAGGCGATGAACGCCGCGTTAGAAGCCGCAACCATCGCGCGACTGCGGACACGAGATCGCGTTTCCCTGATGCTCAGTGGCGGTCTAGACTCGGGAGCAATTGCATCGTTTGCCGCTCCTGTAATCGCATCTCGCGGCGACTCACTGCTGGGACTCAGCCAGATCCCGCATTACGCGCATCCGCCTCGGGGAGACGAGCGCGACCTGATCGCCGAGACGGTTCGGCATGTTGGTGGCATCGAGTCGCATCTCTTCGATTTCGCCGAGCATTGTCCGATCCGAGGAGCCGATCGATTTTTCGAAATCCTCCAGGAGCACCCCGGCATGTTCCCGAATGCGTTCTGGAATCTGGCGCTTTACGAAATAGCTCCCCGTATGGGTGCCTCGGTCCTGCTCACCGGATGGCGGGGCAACGGCAGCATCTCCTGGGACGCGGGACCTCGACCTACGTTCGGAGTTTTTATCCGAAAACACTTCGGTCGCGCCCGACTACGCCGTCTGTTTTCAAAACGCGAAGCGGAGACAGCGATCGGGCTGCGCCTTTTTCAGCCCGAGGTGATCGAGCGATATCGTCTGAGAGAAAGGCTGCTTGCCGAGCGAACCGGAGATCCTGTCCAAGGTCGTGAGCTCGAACTGGAACTTGGAAGAGGCGCCCTACTTGGGATCCAGAGCGAGATTGCGGCCCATCAGGGCATCTCGCTACGCGATCCGACCACAGATCTCCGGGTGCTGGAGATCGTCCTCGGGATGAATCACGCCCTTTTCCACGATCGTGCCCTCATCCGAACGGCGATGAAGGAGCGACTGCCGGATACCGTCCGCCTGAATCGACAAAGGGGAAAGCAGAGCGCCGATCTGATCGCGCGAATGATCAGCCAGCGGGAACAAATCGATGCAATTTTATCTGCCGCCAGGGATTCTAAGCTGGCTAGGGAGACCTTCGACATGGCGTGGCTCAAGGGATTCGCACGCGAAGCTCTCGACCATCACGATGCTCCAGAAATCGGCGGACTTCTCCTCAATAGTATTGCTTGCGTTCGTGGAATTGACTTGCTTAGATAGAGGCGTAATGAGCCAAGCCAAACCGAAAGAGGAGCAATCTCCAAAAACCTGGAAGAAGCCTCGCATTGAGAAGCTCGATGTTCGCGCCGTGACGCGCTCTGGAGCGATGGGCCCTACAGGAGATATGGGCGGCTGTTTCCCCTCCTGATCGCGGGATGCCGCACTCTCTTTTTGGTCTACGGGTCGAAAATCTAAGTTCCGACCTCGGGGTGGGAACAGGCTCCGGTCGGGGAGCGCTGGATCGCGGCCCGGTAGAGATCCTCTATGAGAAACTTCCCACCTACGTCGGCAACCCGCTTTTTCAGACCGAAACGCATCGGGTTTTTGAGGATCACAGCACCTACGATCTCCCGCAATTTCCCGGATTTAGACTCCGAGCCACGGGCGACTCGATCCAGCTTGAGGAAGGTCCCGAGGGTTTCGCCGGACGCCTAGATTTTTTCCTGCTATTCCTGGTCGTTGGACTCGCCGGCACGCATCTGCATCGAGGGAACCTCTGCCTTCACGGAAACGCACTGACGGATGGTGAATCCGCTCTTGCAATCCTCGGCCCCCGTGAGGCCGGAAAATCGACTCAGAGCCGATGCCTCTTCGAGCGCGGCTACGGCTTTGTCTGCGACGATCTGTGTGCAATCGATTTCTCCGGCGAGAAGGCTCAGATCCACTCTGGTGTGCCCTTTATGAAACTCTGGCACCAGAGTCTGGCTTTTTTTCCCAGTCTCGCTGGTAGCGATTACGCGAAGCTCTTCGATTCCGACAAACATCTGATTCCCATCGAACCCAAGCGATTCAGGCAAGGCTGCCACCCCCTGCGGAAACTCTACACTCTCGATACCAGCCCCAACATCACCGCTCCCACCATCCGCGAGCTTAGCGGAATGGAGAAATTGACCGCTCTGGCCGAGCATCTCTACAAACTGGACCTGCACCTTCTGCTGCCGCATTTCCCCTGGGTTTTGAAGAAGCTGACTCGATTGGCTAACGGCGTCGCCATCGCGGCCGTTGAGCGTCCCGGCGACGCCGAGTTCGATTGGAGTGTTGCAGAGTTGATCGATCGTGACTTCCGTGAGGGATGAAGCTCGGTTTCGATAACGGCGGCATCGCCCAGCGGATCATCGATGTCGGCGATAGCGGGATGTGGTCGAAAATCGAGGAGACGGTCCGGCGAAAGATCGATGCCTCACCAGACGACACTCGCCTCCGTCACCGACTCGGATTGACTCTCAGACAACAGGGGCGTCTGGAAGAGGCGTCGCAAGCCTATCAGCAAATCGCCCAGATCGACGAGTCGGATGCCGAAGCGAGGTTTCTCGTAGACCTCTGCGACCGCGCGATGCCCAACGCCATGGAGATCGGCCAGAGAAGCGCAAGCCCTTTCGCCGTGATTCCGAATTTTCTTTCCCCGGATGATCGCGAAGCACTGGCGGATCTGCTGACCAGCGAGAAAGAGCACCTGAAACCGTTGCGAGTCTCCTACGCAGGAAACGAGGCCGATCCGGCAGCCGTCGATCACAAACTCGAGCTCGAGACAAGCAGGAATCAGCTCGGCGTCAGTCGACCAGATACGATTGCGGCGATTCTCGAGGCTCCCGTCCGGGCTGCGTTGACGCCGGACCGCCTCGCAATGTGTCGAGAGCCTCTGACTCGCGCGAAATTCCGATGGCGGCTCGACGTCACACCCGATGGCGGATTTGCCAGAGCGCATCAGGACACGATGGAGCCCAGCGACCGACTGACGATCCTCTACTACTACCACACGCACCCGAAGCGCTTCACCGGTGGAGACCTTCTCCTCTACGATCGCCAGCCGGACGATCCCAATAGCTTCATCGCCGACCAGTTCACGACCATCCGTCACACCGACAATCTCCTTGTCATCTTCCCCAACGAGCGATTCCATCAAGTCACGCGAGTCTCTGCCGAGTCCGATTCGCTGCTGGACGCCAGACTATCGGTCGCCTGCTTTGCGGGAGAAGCATCGGCGTGAGCCAATCCGATTGAGCCATGGCAGCGTTTCGTTTTCTGGGTGTAGTCGGTAAGATCGCATGCGGAAAAATGCTGCTCGCCTTCGGACTGCTACTCGCAGTCGGATTGATTCAGGGCGTGGGACTGCTCCTGATCCTGCCATTCCTTCATCTGGTCGGCATCGGGGAAAGTGAGACCGACGAGCTGCCCGCTGCTGCCCGAGCGATCATCGATGGCATCGAGACTGTCGGCATTCCGTGGACGCTCGCGACGGCGATGATCGGTTTCGTCTTCGCATTGACTGGGGTGCAGTTGCTCAGGTTCTGGCAGACGGTCCAGAGTTCCGATCTAGTTCGGACCACGACGCGCGAATTTCAGAATCGATTTTACCGACACTGGCTCTTCCGCCCCTGGATCGAATCCAGCCGCCACTCCGGCGGGGAAATTCTCAACCTCCTCCAGCGCGATACCGGTCAGCTATCCGTTTTCCTTTCTCAGGGGTTGCAGCTCGCCTCCACCGCCGTCATCGCTGCTGTTTACACGCTCGTCGCCTTGCAAATTTCTCCCGCCCTCACCGGAATTGCTGTTGCCGCCGGAGCCGCCCTTTTCCTCGCACTCATCCCGCTGCGGCGAAAAATCGGAAATCTCAGCGAAACCATCCGCCTCCGTTTCAAAGCGCAATTTGACCTCGTCACCGAGCATCTCAACGCCCTGAATCTCATCAAGGCCTTCGCCCGCGAGCCGCGCGAACTCACTTTTCTCACCGAATCCACCGCGCAGGTCCAGACGCACACCCACCGCATCTCCGTCGCGCAGGCGCTCGCCACACTCGTGCAGGGAATCCTCGGCGCAGCCATGCTCGCAGTCGTCGTCTACTTCGCCGTTACCCGGTTTTCCCTCGGCACCGCGCGACTCCTTGTGCTCGTTTTCATTTTTTCAAGACTACTCCCCCAATTGATCCATCTCCAGACGATCTGGCAACGCATCCTCACCACCCTTCCGTCGGTGCAAGCACTGGCCGAACAAAGTCCCAATCACGAAGCTCCTGAATTCCCTTCCGGGAAAGATCCCGAACCGCTTTTGCTGGGATCCAATATCGTGATCGAAAATCTCGGCTTCACCTGGCCTGGAACGCAGGAACCGGTGTTTTCCCAGTTTGATGCTACGATTCCCGTGAATGCCATCACCGCGGTAACCGGCAAATCAGGTGCAGGGAAGTCGACCGTCTGTCAGTTGTTGCTCGGATTGCTTGAACCAGATGAGGGCCAGATTCTGGTCAATGGTCGCCCTCTCCACGGCGAATACCTTCCATCATGGCGATCATCAATTGGTTATGTTCCACAGGAAGACTTTCTCTTTCACCAGTCCATCCGGGAGAATCTGCTCTGGGGCAACCCGGGCGCATCTGAAGCAGAAATCCGCGAAGCGTTGGAGTCGGCAGGAGCCTTGGATTTTGTCGAGCAACTTTCGCAAGGATGGAATACTGTCGTCTCTGAAAAGGGCGATTCCCTTTCAGGAGGAGAACGGCAGAGAGTTGCGATCGCCCGAGCCCTCGTTCGCAAACCAACCTTGCTGATCCTGGACGAACCGAGTAGCGCGCTTGATGAGGAGAATGAAAGGATCCTGCGAGAGGTGTTGCTTCGTCAAAAAGAAGAACGGACCGTCGTCCTGATTTCCCATCGGACCTCATTGGTCGATGTCGCGGACCACTTAATTCCACTCGCGGAAACAACGAAGTAGGATGCGTTTTCCCTTTCATTTTCTTCTGATCGGTTCTTTTGATTAGAGCTCCGAAAGGCTTGTATTCACGCTGACTGAATCCTTTGCGAGCAAGTGTGTCGAATGATGCGATGCACGACTCTGATTTACTAGTTCACCAATGCCTCTTGAAGACCCAAGTTTCCGTTTTCTTTGCGAAGCAGCGCGGGCTTTTTTACAAGGACAACCGGTTTCGGAGGAGAAACTCAATGAGTCCTCCGAATTGCGGCGCATGGCTCTCTACCATCGACTTGATCCACTCTTTTCCGAGACGAAGCAGGCCAATCAATTTCGATCGCTTCGCCTCGCTGCTCATCTCGCAAAACTAGCAAAGGAGTTCGAAACGATCGGCGTGCCATTTCTCTGCTTGAAAGGGGTGGTCCTGGCGCAACAGCTTTGGGGCGATATCGGAAATCGAGCCGCTGGCGATATCGATCTTTGGATTGCGGAAGATCGGATGGATGACGTGCATCAGCTTCTGACCGCGTCGGGTCATGTTTCCAAAGAAGGCTATTTCGATTTGTCTGAGTCCTACCGGACCTCTTATCGAGAGTGCAAATTTCACATCGGCTACAACCATGAGGATACCGGTATCTCAGTCGAGATTCATTGGCGACTGGGGGGCACGAAAACGCTTTTTCCGCTGAGCTTTGAGGAGGCGTTCGCAAAAGGAGTCGATGTCTCCATTTCAGGCTTCGAATATCGCACTCTCTCAGATCTGGATAATCTCGTGTTTCTCCACATGCACGCCGCTCGCCATCTTTGGGAGCGATTGTTCTGGCTTCTTGATCTGGTGAAGTTGCATCGCAATCCGAAACTCCCTTCTTCGAATTCGATCCTTGAAAGAGCTGCGG
>JBCCBR010000140.1:0-8111 GCA_039033935.1 Verrucomicrobiota bacterium | reverse complement strand
TCTTTTTGGTTTGTTTTCTATCTGCGCTCCACCCCCACGGATGAAGCGCAAAACTGATACGTGTCTCTGTTAAGATAAATACCGATAAGATTAGGCGAATTTTGTTCTCGGTTAGGTTGATCTTCTGAACAATTTTCTACTGGTAGAGTTCCACAAGTTTGAGATCGGCCGTGCCAGTTGAACTGGTCAGTGACGAGTTTGAGACAAGGTTGGAAAAATTAAGGAAGGAGTTTTTGGGAGAGGTAACTAACTGACGCACAATGCATTGTGCTGTTCTGCACGAACCTCAGAAAGTCTCCTCGCCAGAGGCGGGGGCAGGAACTTCACCTTAATTCAATCTAATGCAAGTGTTTCGCATTAATGAGTGTTAGTTTTTAAAAAGATTCGCGGTGTGAGAAAAGGGATTAGCGTCTAATTGTTGTCCAAGTTTGCATTTTTTGGCCGAATGGTATTTGATCAGCTTCGAAACCGTCGCTTTTGCCTCGTCTTGAGTCCCTTCTCGCTTCGGCATCGCCCCTATTACGAACCGCCAATGAGGAGCCAAAAACACTTTGGGGATTTCGAATGGCCACCGACGAAATGCCCCGCCGCCTGACCAATCTCTCTCTTAGATGGCTTGCCGCTATGACCCTCGCGGCGTGGGTGGGAGCCTATCAGCACGACGTGTGGTTTGAGCTGATCGATCAAGCTCACCACCACCATCACCACTCTTCGCACGAGCAGGGTCATCACGGGCACCACCACCCCGGGGATACCGGGCACAGCGATCGCGATTCGATCCCGGTTTGCGACACCCACTCCGAGCTTTTCGTTCTCAGCAAAACCCGTTCGGGGACCGAAGCCGTTCCGTCCTGCCCCGATGCGGCTAGCAAAACTGCGCCGATCGCAAATTTCACCGCGACACTGATAGCGCCGGCGGCACCGAAACATCCGCCCCCGAAAGCGCTTTTGGATCTCAAAACGCCAGAGCTGATCCAGCTGGCCCATATCGTTGAGTCGAACGCTCCTCCAGCAGGGGCCTGACAGGCAACAGATCTCCACAGGAGGAGGTCGTGTCCTGTTGCGTTTCTGCGGGCTTCAGTAAGCCCGGCCCCACGGCGTGGTAATTCGGTCCAGCCGGGCCCCTCGCCCACTCTTTCTTTCGACTTTCTTTTTTCCCAACTCACCTTCCATGGCTCAACCCTGTCCGAGAGCGGGTCTGCGGCAGCTTCGCTGCACCGTCCCGGCTGGCCTGATCGCAGCCCTGCAGCTGCTCATCGGATGCCAATCCTACGAGCCCCAGGCGATCGATCTAGCGGCTCACCAAGTGAAGTGGCGCGAGCGGTCGGCTTCGCGCGAAAGCCTGACCGAGTTCGCGCGGGAGCTCGGCGAGGCTTCCTATCAGGACAGCAATTTTAATCCGACCGATGGGATTTCGCTCCGAGAAGGGCGACACATCGCCCTGGTATTCAATCCAGATCTGCGACTGGCCCGGCTCGAGGCGGGAGTGGCCCGAGCAACCGCTGACTTCGCCGGGCTGTGGGACGATCCCGAACTCAGTATCGATGTTCTCAACATTACCCAAACCGTGCCCGACCCGTGGATCATCAGTTCGGCGCTTGCTTTCACCATTCCAATCTCGGGGCGGCTTAAGGTCGAGAAAGCGAGAGCCGAAGCCAATTT
The DNA here is from genome assembly GCA_039033935.1 of Verrucomicrobiota bacterium. Classification (GTDB taxonomy): domain Bacteria; phylum Verrucomicrobiota; class Verrucomicrobiia; order Verrucomicrobiales; family DEV007; genus Arctic95D-9. The sequence goes on along the minus strand of JBCCBR010000140.1, from coordinate 6,449 downwards.
GCACGCCGAACTTGAGCGTGTCTTTGAATCCGAGTGGGAGGTCACTCGAAAGCTGACCGATACCTGGCTAAAGTGGTCAGCTGAGGGTCTCAAGCTGGAGGAGACCCGAGTCATCATTTCGAAGCTGGACCGCATTGTCGAATCGGCTTCGATCCTCGCCGAAGCAGGCGAGCTGCCCCAAACCGAAGCGGCCCTTTTCGCGATTGAGCAGGCCAGTCGCCGTGCCACCGAACGGCAGCTGAGGGCTCAGGTCGAGGAGCGCGAGCAGGAGCTGCGCTCTGTCCTCGGACTATCCCCCAGCGCCACTCTCGACCTTATCCCAGCACTCTCGATTGGGCCCGCCCCGGATGCGGCAGAACTGCCCAGTCACGATCACCCCACTCTCGCCCGTCTCCGCTACCAGCACGAAGTAGCCGACCGGGATCTGCATCTCGAAATCAAAAAGCAGTATCCCGACATCACCTTTGGGCCGCAGGCCGAAGCAGAGGAAGGTCAATCTCGAATCGGATTCATCGGAGCAATTCCGATCCCGATTTTAAATTCCAACAAAGGGGGGATTGCCGAAGCCCGGGCCGCCCGTGAGGTGGCTTTGGCCGCCTTCGAAACCGATTACGAGCGCATCGTCGGACGCCTCGCTGTGCTCCGGGCACGTCATTCTGGGATCCTCTCCCGCCGGGCCATTCTGATGCGGGACCTTGTGCCGCTGGTCGACCGTCAGGTGACCGATGCCAATCGTCTCTTCGAGTTGGGCGAAGGCAGCAGCGTGGTCCTGTTTGAGACTCTGCTCCAAGCCAATGAGGCAAGACTGCGACTGATCGATCTACAACTCGAGGAAGCCCTCACGACCAGCGAGATCCTTTTCTTACTCGGCCCGCGGACGCGCAAATAACCAATCCATCAACTAGCCATGAAGCATTTATCACTTTGGGCAGCGCTGACGCTCTCACTCCCTCTCTTGATGACGGGTTGTGATAGCGGCACTTCTTCCTCTCCCCCGTCGACTGAACACGAGGCGAGCGAAACCCCGACCAATCGAGTGGAGCTGCCACCGTCCGTCCGAAACAACCTCGGGATCACCTTTGCCGGAGTGGAACGGAGGCGAGTTGCCGCGACGATCCGCGTCCCGGGCTCTTTTGAATTGCAGCCCCGGGCGACCAAGGAATACCACACCCTGCTCGACGGACAGGTCGAGCTCGCGGTCGATCATCTCGAACGGGTCGAGCCGGGGACCGTGCTGTATCGGATCTCCTCGTGGGAATGGCTCGAAATCAAATCGCGGATCGATCAGGCCGTTGCCTTGCTGGAATACAAAAGAAGACGCTCCGAAACGGCCGCGAAGCGGCTCGCGGCTTTGCGAGAGGCCAATTTTCAGCGGGCCGATCTCGAAATGGAGAGCGACGAACTGCGGGGAGATGTCGAAAAACATGAGGCCGAACTCCAGCTCGCTCTCGATCGAGCTGCCCTCGTCATCAATCTCAACGCGTCTCCCGATTCACCGGGGATCACCCCCGCCAATCTGCTCAGAGAAATCGAGCAGGGTGAGGAGAAAGTCTTTTACTACCAGACGATCGATACCTTCGAAGTGAAAGCGACGCGGGCCGGGGTGGTCGAGTCGCTTGCGGTAACGGACGGAGCCTACGTCGAAAAAACCGACCTGATCCTGACCACGATCAACCCCCAGAGCGTGCGGTTCCGAGCGCTCGGTCTGGAGGGTGATTTGCCCACTTATCGCGAGTCTCCCGCGTCACGGATTGCGCCGCTGCAAGCGCCCGGCGAAAATCTCAACGATGCAGTCGACGCGAATCTCGACGTCGGGCTCGCGACCGATCCGGCCACCCGCACCGTCACGCTGTTTGCCTCGCCCCGAGAAGAGCGGTCGTGGATCCGCCCGGGGGCCTCCGCATTTCTTGAAGTGGATGCCGATGCGACCGAGGGGGTCGTCCTCGCGATTCCTCGATCGGCGGTGGTCAAAGACGGGCTCTCCCGAATCTTTTTCAAACGCGATCCGAAGAATGCCAATCAGGTCATCAGAGTCGAAGCCGACCTCGGCGTCGACGACGGCCGCTGGATCGAAGTGAAAAGCGAGGTCGGGCCGAACGACGAGGTCGTAATCGACGGAGCTTACGAACTGAAACTGGCGACCGCCCAAAGCGGGCCTCCCCAGAAAGGCGGTCACTTTCACGCCGATGGAACTTTTCACGCAGAAGACCACTGACCCTGGATGCTGGCTCGGCTCATCAAATTCTCGATCGACGAGGCACCCCTCGTCCTGGTGCTGGCGGTCGTCCTGCTCGTCATTGTGTTGGCGCGGCTGCGATCGACTCCGATCGATGTGTTCCCCGAGTTGAACGCACCGACCGTGGTCATCATGACGGAAGCTCCCGGGCTCGCTGCCGATGAAGTTGAGCAATACGTGACCTTCCCCATCGAGACTTCAGTGAACGGGATGCGCGGCGTGCGCCGGATCCGAACCACTAGCGCGATCGGCCTGTCGGTGGCCTACGTCGAATTCGAATGGGGGATGGACATCATGATGGCTCGGCAGCTCGTCTCCGACCGCCTCACTTCGGTAAGAGAAGACCTCCCGCCCGATGCCCACGCCGAGATGACTCCGATCACCTCGATCACCGGGGAAATCATGCTGCTGGCGGTTTCTTCGCCAGAGGGGACGAACTCTGATCTCGAGATCCGCTCCTTTGCCGAGTTTGAACTCCGGCCAAGACTGCTCGGAGTGGCCGGGGTCGCTCAGGTCTCGGTGATCGGCGGTGAGCTCCCGGAGTATCAAGTGCTGGTCGACCAGGATAAGCTGAGGCTCTATGGACTCACCTTTGCCGATGTCGCGCGCGCAGCAGGGGCCTCGCACAGCACGCTCAGCGCGGGATACCTCGCCGATGTCGACTCGCTCGAGATTCCCGTGCGGCAGACTGGCCGAGTGCGCTCTGCTGCTGACATCGCGGGCACGGTGGTGAAGTATCGCGACCAGTTCCCCGTCACCCTCGGACAGGTCGCCGAGGTCAGGCTGGGCCCAGCCCCGAAGCGGGGCACCGGCGCAGATGGGGGCAAGCCCGCCGTCGTCGTCACGGTGCAAAAAGCGCCCGCGACCAACACCCTGACGATCACGGGTCTGATCGATGATCTGCTCGACGATCTCAGGCCAACCATGCCCGAGGGGATCGAGATCAATCGAAACGTTTTCCGTCAGGCTGACTTCATAGAGCTTTCGGTCGCCAATGTGATTCACGCGCTTCGAGATGCCGCGATCATTGTCACGGTCGTCCTGATCCTCTTTCTCCTCAATGTGAGGACGACGGTGATCACTCTGACCGCGATCCCCTTGTCCCTCGGGGTCGGGCTACTCGTCTTCGACTGGATGGACATGACCATCAACGTCATGACTCTGGGCGGCCTCGCGATTGCTGTGGGCAGTCTCGTCGACGACGCCATCATCGATGTCGAGAACGTCTATCGACGCCTCAATCAAAATGCGGCGAAGCCTGAAAGCGAACAGCGGCCGAGACTGGCAGTGATACTCGACGCGAGCAACGAGATCCGGCCAGCGATGGTGTTCGCGACGACCATCATTGTGCTCGCATTCCTTCCCCTGATGTTCCTCGACGGGATTGAGGGTCGCTTCTTCCGCCCACTTGGTCTTGCTTTTGGGGTTTCCATCGTCGCCTCGCTTCTGGTCGCCCTGACCGTGACTCCGGCGATGTGCCGCTACCTCCTCGTCGGGCAGACTGGTCTCCGCAAGAAAGCTGAAACCCCACTCGTGCGCTGGCTCAAGCGAATCTATGAACCAGCCGTGATCTGGGCGATTCGATTCCGCAAGTCGGTGATTTTCGGAGCCATTCTCGCAACGATCGCAGCTCTCTTTCTCGGCGGCACTTTCGGCAAGTCGTTTCTCCCCGAATTCAACGAAGGCACCTTCACCGTCGGGATCTACGCGACTCCGGGAACCTCTCTGAAAGCGAGCGACCGACTTGCTCGCTCAATCGAGTCACAGATTCTGGCGATAGACGGAATCAAAAGCGTGACCCGACGGACCGGTCGAGCGGAGCGAGATGAGCACGCCGAGCCCGTCAGCAACTCTGAGCTCGATGTGACTCTGGAGCGGGGCTCCGACAAAGAAGTGGTGCGATCCCAGATCAGCGAATTGCTTGAAAGTGTCCCAGGGGTCACCACCAACATCGGCCAACCGATCGAGCACCGTCTCAGCCACATTTTATCCGGGACCCCGGCGGCAATTGCGATCAATGTTTACGGAGCCGATCTCGATGTTTTGCGATCCATCGCGAAGCAGATTGAAGGCGTTTTGAAATCACTCGAGGGCACCCGCGACGTCGCCGCCAGTCGCGAGTTGATGATCGAATCTCTACCGGTGCGCTACCGCCAGGAAGACCTCGCCGCCTACGGGCTGACCCCGGAATCTGCCTCCCGACAGGTCCGAAACGCTATCTTCGGCGAAACAGTCGCGAGGGTAAACGAAGGAGTCCGCCGTTACGATTTATCGGTCCGTCTCATCGAAGCGCAGCGAGATGAAATTCGTGACCTCAAAAAGCTGATCCTGGTCGGCGAAAACGGTGCCCAGGTCCGGCTCGAGGGAATTGCCGACATCGGTCCCGAACTGACCTCGAACCTGATTGCTCGGCAGGACACCCAGCGAAAGGCAGTCGTGACGCTCAACCTTGAGAAAGGCTACAACCTCGGCCACATGATCGAGCTGGTTCGAGAGCGGGTCGATCCGATCGTCCGGGAAAGCGGTTACCGGGTGCAATATGGCGGGCAGTTTGAGGCGCAGCAGGCGGCGAGTCGGACCATTTTTCTGTTCGGCGGGCTCGTTGTCCTGATCATGGCAATACTCCTGCAGCTGGCGATCGGTTCGCTGCGGGTCTCACTGCTGGTGCTTGTGAATCTGCCGCTCGCCCTGATCGGAGGAATCATCGCGATCTACCTGACCCAGTCATCCAACCTGCTTACCAACACGCTTGCGCTCTTTGGTCTCGGCGGACGCTACTCCGCCCCGGTGATTTCGATCGCGAGTATGGTCGGCTTCATCACCCTTTTCGGGATCGCTGTCCGCAACGGAATCCTGCTCGTCAATCATTACCAGTATCTGATCGAGCGGGACGGCATGAGCATCCCCGAAGCCATCGTGCAAGGCTCGTCCGAGCGGCTCGTGCCGATACTGATGACCGCTCTGACTGCAGCCCTCGCGGTCGTCCCCATCGTTCTCAAAGGCGACGAACCGGGAAACGAAATCCTCGCTCCACTCTCGGTCGTCATCCTCGGCGGTCTGCTCTCTTCCACCTTCCTCAATCTCATCGTCGTTCCGGCCGGATACGCCGCGATTCATCGCGTATCGGCCGATCGATCCAAGACAAAACCAAAGACCAACAAAGACTAACATGATCCTCAAAACCACCACTCTGATCGGCGCCGCCGTCGCTCTTCTGCTCGCAACGAGCTGCAATGATTCGCATTCTCACAGTGACCACGGTCACTCCCATGAAGAGGAAGGCCACTCCCACGACGACGGCTCCCATCACCATCACGAAAACGAATCCGATGGCGCTGCCTCAGAAGATGAGCACGAAGAGGTTTCCCTCGGCAGTCACGACATCGGGGGAATCACGGTCGAAGCCGCCCAGGGTCATGGCATGGCTGAAGCCGGCAAGGAGATCCACCTCGTCGTCAAGCTGCCCTACAACGACAGTGGAGAATCAGTGGTCCGCGCCTGGGTAGGCTCCGAAGACCGCACCCTCTCGACGGTTGGTAAGGCAGAGTTTACCAAGTCGAGCGGCGACTACGATGTCCACGCTGTTGCCCCCGATCCGCTCGCCGACGATGCAAAATGGTGGGTCGAGATTGAGAAGCCAGACGGCTCAAAAGCTCTCGGATCGATTCCACTTTTGGTGGGGGAGTGAGATCGGGGTTCCCGACCAGCCATTTTGGAACCGGAACCGTGGCTCGACCCAGATTTGAACTGGGGACACAAGGATTTTCAGTCCTCTGCTCTACCAACTGAGCTATCGAGCCTTGGTTCGACCGCCGCAAATGGCGGGGAGGAGAGTTATAAATCCTCCGGCAGGAAACTCAACCGGAAAAACGGTCCCTAGGCTTCAGCGCCAGGGCTTACGCAGGCACTAGGCGAAAACTTCGGCTCGGACATTTGGATCGAGTGCCGTCTCTCTTCGGCGAAACGGTGGGGAATATCGTCCTCGAAGGTCCGTCTTTCTGCTTCGGGCGGGCCTTGCTAAAATTGATCGGTGGGCCCGGACATCGCGGACGACCGAGGACGGATCGTCCCTACCTTCGGCAAAAATGGTAGGGAACATCGTCCTCGATGGTCCGCTGCGCTGCTTCGGGACGGGACTTGCTAAAACTGATCGGTGGCTCGAACATCGCGGACGACCGAGGACGGATCGTCCCTACCTTCGTGCAAGCGGTAG
>JBCCBR010000139.1:0-8188 GCA_039033935.1 Verrucomicrobiota bacterium | reverse complement strand
GTCGACCGACCGACTGCAGGTCAGCCTGCCGCATTTAGCCTGGTTCAAAACCGCTCTGCAACTTATCTGCCATGGCTCTGCGGACAGCCGAGACGGCTATCCTCCTTGGCTCGAGTTTGCTAATTGTCACTTAACCCTATTCAGTGAATGACCTAACCCTATTGAATGCATGACGTAACCCTATTTGGTCGTCGACCTGACCCTGTTTAATGGTCTGATTTGCTCCACGTTTTGCGACAGTGCATTCTTTTCCCGATGTCTACCCCGATTCTCCCTCAGGCGACCACCTTGGCGCATCAGTTAATAGCTGCTCGTGTTTCTTCTGGCGACCGGGCTCTTGATGCGACGGCTGGAAATGGTCACGACACCGTATTTCTCTGCGCTTTGGTCGGTGAGGAGGGCCAGGTCCATGCAGTTGATCTGCAGGTTGAGGCAATCGAGGCGACGCAAGATCGAGTAGGTCCGGTCCCCCAACTAACTCTCGAACTAGGAGATCACAGTTCGATGCGGGAGTGCCCGTTCGAACATTGTGAGGCGGCGATGCTGAATCTTGGTTACCTCCCGGGAGGAGACAAATGCATCACCACAACTCCTCAGTCCACCGTCGCTGCTCTCGATCGCATTTCAGAAATGCTGGAGCCTCGCGGCATTCTCACCATCACCGTCTACACTGGCCATCCGGGCGGCGAAGAAGAGGCCGAGGCGGTTCGGGATTGGGCCGAGGCATTGGACCAACACCATTTTGCCGTGGCACGCTATGAATTTCTTAATCAGCGAAATCCGCCGCCCCACCTGATCGCGGTCGAGCGGCGGTGACTGTGAGCCAAAACGTCTTTATTTACTGAGCTCGGGTCTGACCTGCCCTTTTTTCTTGCGCGGAGGCTTTGGCTCCGGCACGGGATCAAACGGGACCTCGTAGTAATCGCGGAGTCGCTCCAATTCACTGAGCATACTCGCCTGGACATCCGCATACTGGGGTTTGCCATAGACTGAAACCAGCTCATTGGGATCGGCCTCAAGATCGAATAATTCCCACTCTCCGGTGTGGTAGTAATGGATCAGCTTCGTTTTGCTGTCGGTCACTCCATAATGGCGGGCCACGCTGTGCGCCCCGGGGAACTCGTAGTAGTGATAGTAAAAGGTCGTACGCCAGTCTGACGGTGTCTCACCTTTCATCAACGGGACGAGGCTCTCGCCCTGCATGTCATCCGGCACTGAGACGCCGGCGGCGTCGAGGAAGGTCTGGGCAAAGTCGAGGTTGGAGACAATGGCATCGCATTGTGATCCCGGCTCGATCACACCGGGCCAACTCGCGAGAAGAGGCGTCCGTAGCGACTCCTCGTACATCCATCGCTTGTCATACCAACCGTGTTCACCGAGATACCAGCCCTGGTCGCTCGAGTAGATCACGAGGGTGTTTTCGGCGAGACCTTGCTCTTCGAGCTCCGCCAGCACCAGCCCGACTGTGTCATCGACCGAACGGACACAGCGGAGGTAGTCTTTGACGTAGCGCTGATATTTCCACTGGAAGATTTCTTCCTCACTCATCGAATCTCGGGCTGCGAGGTAGGCTTCGTTCTTCGGGCCGTAGGCAGCGTTCCAGGCGGCGGCCTGTTCTTCGGTGAGGTTGTTGGGGGCCTCGATTTTCAGATCTCGGGCAGTGAGGTGCTGCCGAATCGTCATGGTCTGATTAGCAGCAGGACTGGCTCGGTTCGAGTAGTCGTCCCGCAGCGTTTCGGGCTCAGCCACGGTGACATCGTCAAGCCAGTTGAGATACTTTGGACCGGGTTGCCAGTTTCGGTGCGGGGCTTTGTGCTGAAACATCAGCATGAATGGCTTCTCCGCGTCGCGGCCCTGCTGGAGCCACTCGACTGTCTTTTCCCCGATGATGTCGGTGGTGTAGCCGACGTTCTCCTCTTTGGTCGCCTCCGCCTCAATCCCACCAGTCAGCATCGGTGGATTGTAGTAGGGGCCCTGACCGATCAGCACATCGAAGTGGTCAAAGCCCTGAGGAGTTGACTTGAGGTGCCACTTGCCGATCACAGCGGTCTGGTAGCCGGCCGCCCGGAGCAGCTTCGGAAAAGTCTGCTGCGATCCATCGAAAGTGTTTCCGTTTCTGATGAATCCATTGAGGTGCGAATACTTCCCGGTCTGAATCACGGCGCGGCTTGGGCCGCAAATTGAGTTGGTGACGTAGCAGTTGTTAAAGCGTATCCCGGCCTCGGCAATGCTGTCGAGGTGAGGAGTCGTGATTCGTGAGTCGTCGTAGGCACTGAGGGCCTGTTCGCAGTGATCATCGGTAAAGATGAAAACGATATTGGGCTGATCGGCAGCTTGGGTGAGGCCGACCCAAAGCAGAGCCGTTAAAAGAGATAAAATTCGCATGGGGTTTTAAACCGCTGTCTTTGAAGCGCACAAGTCACCCATTCGCGGCGAAACAGTCGAGGCGAGATGATTTCGATGCTCGATCCCGTGCCGAATTTAGCTGACTTCCTCGCGGAATCCGTTCATCTTATCAGATTCGTAGTTTCCGCGATGAGATCCCTGCTCATACTCACCCTGCTCTGCCTTGCTCCCCCGATTGGCCGCGCGATTGATTTTCAGTCCGAGATCAGGCCTTTTCTGAATAAGAAATGCTTTCAATGCCACAGCGGTCCGAGAGCAAAGGGAAAGCTGAGGATGGATTCTGATTCAAGTTTCTCGCGCCGGATCGGTGGTGACGACCCCGCGATCATTCCGGGCAACGCTGCGGGGAGCCTTATTCTCGAAAGGACCACTCTGCCGCGGTCGGATGGTGAAGCGATGCCTCCTCCGCCGGCACGGGCCCGGGGTGCTGAGGCGCTCACGTCCGTGGAGCTGAATTTGCTTCGTGCATGGATCGATGCCGGAGCTCTGCTCAAGCCAGGAGCCGAGCCGACACCAACGACCGAGCCGGAGCCGGAAGCGCCCGCCGCCGAAGCGATGGTAGACGCGACCGTTGTCCAGACCTGGACCAATGCTGAGGGCAATTCGTTGGAGGCCTTTTTTGTCGGACTGGCGGGAACAACCGTGACCCTGCGGAAAGAGGATGGGACCGAGTTTCCCTACGACATCTCGAAGCTCGCTCCAGAAAGCCAGGCACTCGCCAGGAAAATGGCAGGGCAATAGGGCGGGACTCCTCAGGCCTGGGCGAGACAGTCGGTCAGATATTCACGCGAGTGGTTGATCACCTGAGTGATTTCACCAGCTGTCGGCAGCATCGGCTCTCCGCGCGGAGTCGGGTGCATGAAAATTTCGGCGAGCCCATCGAACTCGATCTCGCGCATCGCGGCGAGGATTGGGACGTAGTCGAGACTGCCGAAACCCGGCATCTGCTTGAGCTCGGCGACTTTCACCATTTCTTCTTTGGAGGACAGGTGAAACTCCTGAAAATAGATGAAGGGCAGCTGCTCTCTCCCTCCGTCCCGAATCAGCGAAGGGATCTGATCGATCGCGTCGTAGAGATGATGCGGTGCCAGCGCGAGCCCGACCTGCTTTGACGGGTTCAGCTCGTAGAAGTAGCGAATCGAATCGGGAGAGGAGAGCGTCGAGTTTTTGTGATTCTCGATCGCCATGGTGATCCCGAGTTCTTCCGCTAACTCATAATGAGGCCTCAGTTTTTCGAAAAAGGCAGCGACCTGGCGTTTTGCCTCGGCACCGACGGGGTCTTTCTCTCCCATCCGACCAGAGCCACAGACTGTCATGCTACCTCCGTGCTTTTTGACCCATCGCATTTCGTCGTCTTGCCGGAAAGGTCCGAGGGGATAGCAGGTCGAGACGGCGAGATCTACTTGATGCTCGGATAAGAGGGATTGGAATTTCTCTTCACCCATTTCGTCGATCTGCTCCCGGTGAGTCGCGTGCACTTTGCGCCAGATATCAATGCCCACGCTGCCAGTCTTGGAAACCTCGGGAAGGACCTCCGCTAGAGGGAGGTCTCCATACATCGCGGAGGAAAGGACATAGCGCGGAGACCAACTTTCCTCCGCTTGAAGAAGGGGTCTCAGCGCACTGCTGGAGAGTGCGCTTCCGATCCCGACAAGAGCCTGCCGTCGATTCATGATTCGCCTTGGGTGGTTGTTTTGCTGGCTTCTGCTTCGAGCAATTTTATCCAGGGGCCGACGTAGTAGCCATTGTCGTGGAAAGTGCGCCCCGACACCAGATTTCGATCGATGACGCATGCTTCGTTCACATAGGTCCCCCCGCAGACTTCGAGGTCGAACTGGCATTTTGCCACGGTCGCCATGCGGCGGCCCCGCACGCGATCAGCGCGAGCAGGGATTTCGACTCCGTGACAGACACTCGCGATTGGCTTTTCATGATCGAAAAACCACTGGGTGATCCGGATCAGGTCGGGGTCTTCGCGGATGTATTCGGGCGCTCGCCCACCGGAGAATAGGACCCCGAGGTAGCGACTCGGATCTACATCGGCGAAAGCGATCTCGGCCTCGAGCTGGTAGCCCTCCCACTCTTTGGTGATGGTCCATCCGGGACGCACCTCGTGCATCACCATCTGGTAGCGTCGCTTCTCTGGAGCGATCACAACGGGGCGGATCCCAGCTTCCTGAAGACGATAAAATGGGTAGAGGGTGTCGAGTGTCTCGGAGGCGTCTCCGATCACGATGAGGGCTTCGCCGATCCAGTCCATTGTCGCAGGTTAGTCAGGAGAGGGAGGCTTGACCATGCAGATTAAGCTCTGGCAACATCAGATTATTCGTCATGCCGAGAAAGAAGACAGGAAGAGATGCCGATGCTGCGATACCGAGGGTCGCCCTCCTCGTCGAGACGACGCGGAGCTACACGCGAGATCTGCTCTCTGGTATCAGTCGCTACCTGCAAAGTCATGGGCCTTGGTCCACATTTCTGGAGTTGAGAGCGCTCGACTCGACTCCCCCAAGCTGGCTCTCCGATTGGGATGGCGACGGCATTCTCTCGCGAACTTTTGGCGATGAAATGGCGGAAGCGATTGCTTCGACAGGGGTGCCCGCAGTTGAGTTGCGATCGACCACCCATCGTTTCGACTTCCCTTTTGTGGGGATGGACAATTCAGTGATCGGTCAGCGCGTCGCAGAGCATTTTATCGATCGGGGATTCCGGCGATTTGCGACTTACACGCTCGATAGCGAAGAGTTTTTTCGCGAGCGCGTCACTAAATTTGTCGAGCGGGTCGAGGAGATTGGGCTGGCCTGTGAAACGCTGGCAGCGAGGAGTGGGTCGGCGGGGGGAGATTGGGAAACGCATCAGAGGGAGTTGGTTCAGTGGCTGGAGTCGCTCCCCAAACCCATTGGGATCTTTGCGGCAAACGATCAGCTCGGTTTTTTTCTACTCGACGCGTGCTCTCGCGCTGGGATCGCTGTGCCGGAGGAGGTCGCGGTGGTTGGCTGTGAGAATGAGGAGTCGCTCTGCCAATTCGCTCGCCCCAGCCTCACCAGCATTCAGTTCGATGGTGAGACGGTCGGCTACGAAGCAGCGTCTCTACTCGATCAATTGATGGCAGGGGAGGAGGTGTCTCGGGATCCCGTTTTAATTCCGCCACGCGGCATTGTGATCCGTGGGTCCTCGGATGAATTTGTGATCGAAGACCCGATCGTTCTGCGCGCCGTTAGACTGATCCGCGAGCAGGCCACCACTGGGCTGACTGTCGCCGAAATCTGCGACACCCTCAGAATTTCCCGCAGCACTCTGGAGAGGAGAATGAAGGCTACGCTACGGCGTGGGGCCAAGGAGGAACTGTCGCGGGTCCGCTTTCGGGAGGTTAATCGATTGCTACGGCAGACAGACTTCACGATCGAGAGGATCGCTGAGGCGACGGGGTTCAGTCATGCTCACTATCTCCAATCGGCCTACCGCGAGCGCTTTGGTATGACCCCGGGAGAAGCGCGCAAGCGCGTCGGGATCTGACCAGAACATTCAGGATCTCGGGGGAGGGAATCTCCGCAAGCCCTGGTCACTACGCTGACTCGGGCAAAAAGCTCGGGAACATGACTCCGGCGAGCGGTTGGGCGTCGCCCCGGACCTGGCCAAAGTGCAGCTCGCAATTACGAGCTTTCCATCGGTATGCGGCGTCTGCCAGCGAGGTGGTCTCGACCGGTATCAAAAAGTAGGCGGTCGCTCCTGCAAACTGGTTGATCTGAGAGAGCAGCAAGGCCTCCGCCGCGGCCTCGGTCTGAGAGACGCCGGGGCCGATCATGCTGACCCCAGGGGCAGCAATCGAGCTGAGAAAACCGAGTGGCTCGCCATCCGCACTCTCAGCGATAACGGTGTGCCAGATGCCTGATTCGTTTTCGATGAAGAAGCAGTAATCACGCTCTCGTGAAATCCCGGCGACTTCGAACTCGAGCTTGCCCATCGCAATGAGATCGCTCGGTGTCGCCTCGCGGATTTTGACCTTGCTCGCTGCCTCGCTGAGTTCTTGAGAAGGAATCCCAGATTTCGGCACCTCGAGGACCATGTCCTGAAACGTGGCATAAGGGCGAAATCCGTAGCGGTGATAGAGTGAATAGGAATCAAGGTTCAGCGCACTCGAGACGAGCCGCATCGGGAGATCAGCATCGTCGGCCTCTTTGATGACAGCCCGCAGCATTTTCCCAGCGACCCCGGCACTGAAATAATTCGGGTGGACATTGACTATTCCAATTGAGAGATGGGTTTCGCGCGGGTGGACAAAACAAGACCCGACGATCCGGTCGCTGTGAATATTTTCTGCGACAATAGCGGCCTCGGGATCGAGATCATGATAAGTCTCGCAAAAGGCGAGGCAGTCAGCTGGGGTGCCGGTGAAGGCTGCTCGTCCGAGATGCTGCTGATACCACGAATTCGTCGAAAGAAAAATCAGCTCAGCGACTTCGTTGAAGTCTGTTTCTCGGATCTGGCGCAGCTCGATCATGGCTCCGGTTTAGGGAAAACCGGGGCTGCTGACAATGCATTTTATGTGCGCGGTGCTCCGCCGTCGGAGGAATCGAGGACGAGAGCAATGTGCAGAGCACCACAGGAGGCCTCAAGCAACCCGGGCCCGAACGAACCGAGCTCCCGGCTTCTGAGTTCTAAATTCCAGCTTCTGAATTCTGCGCGAAGCGCCCCTACATCACCATGCCACCGTCGACCGTGATTACCTGTCCGGTGATGTAGCGAGCGGAGGGAGAAGCGAGGAACAGCACGGCGTGAGCGATGTCGTCGGCCTCACCAAAACTGCCCAGCGGAATGTTTGATTTCACTTGCTCCTGCAGTTCCTCGGTCAATTCACCAGTCATGTCGGTGACGATGAATCCGGGGGCGATCGCATTGACGCAGACCTGGCGACTCGCGAACTCCTTCGCGAGGGCCTTGGTGTAACCAAGGAGGCCTGCCTTCGATGCCGCGTAGTTCGACTGCCCGGCGTTGCCCATCAGACCAATCACTGAACTGATGTTAATGATCCGAGCATCACTCGCTTTGAGGAGGCCGCGCTGAAACGCTTTCACAACGTTGAAGGCACCCTTCAAATTTGTGTCGAGCACGGTGTCCCAGTCGTTTTCGCTCATTCTCAAAGCGAGGCCATCCCGAGTCACTCCGGCATTGTTAATGATGATGCTGGGGGGCCCAAGATCAGCTGTCACCGCCTTACCAAAAGCCTGGGTCGCTTCGAAGTCGGCAACGTCTACGGCGTAGGCTCTGGCAGTGCCGGGGCCAAGTGCGTTGAGCTCCTCTGCCGCACCGGCTGAGCTGGATTCGGTCCGGCTGGCCACCGCAACTGTCGCTCCACTTTCGACGAATTGGCGGGCGATGGCCTTGCCAATGCCTCGACCTCCTCCGGTGACAACGACGACTCGATCCTGAAATGTGCTCATGGGTGGATCGGTTCCACAAGTGCGGTCGGAGATCAACCAAAACGCTGCACCCGAGCCGAACTCACACTAAGCTAAGCTGTTCCCGCAAAAGTTCGATAAAATGATTCAAAATTATGGAATTTATAGTAGATTCACTGAAATCGTGTTTTTGCCCCAGACATTTCGCTCACTTCGCAGCCAGTTGCTCGTCAGTCTGGTCGGCGTCGCCTTGTTGCCGGTGTCTCTCGTCCTCGTTTTGACGATGACAAAGACACGCGATTCGATTCTGAACGATGAATTCGAGAGACTCGACCGATCGAGCCGTCAGGTCAGGAGTGAAGTCGAGCGAACACTGATACCGGTCG
>JBCCBR010000138.1:0-8205 GCA_039033935.1 Verrucomicrobiota bacterium | reverse complement strand
CCGAGCGTCAGATCGCCAAATACTTGCAGAGCGACACATTCGTTTCGGGCGTCATCGTGACGACGTGCCCTTGGTCTAGCTCCCTGCTCAGCTTCAACGGTAAGCCGGTGAGGATCTGCTCAACTTGGAGGGCCGGCATCTAATGCGGATTGAAAAGAAAACCTACGGCTCTTTCAGCTACATCCCCGAGTTTCAGGGCAAGATGGCTCGCTGGAGTATCAGCGGCAGCGCGTTCATGCTTTCGAAGCTGAAGTCCCTTTTTGATCGGCCCCGCCGCGCGGGCGATTTCAATCTGGATGCGACACCCGCTAACAGCGAGGAACTCCAGTGGTTCATGACCCGGTATCCGCTTGAGGGTTCAAGAGAAGACTTCGCAAACCTCGCCGAGCTGGCTCAGTCAGCGATTGATTCCAAGCAGCAGATTCAGTCGATCATTGATGGACGGTCGCCCGCGAACGCAAGGCTGATCAAAACTCTTCTGCCTTTGAGAGAGTATCAGGCTCGCGCGGTCGATGTGCTCGCGCTAAGGAATCGACTTCTCGTCGGTGACGATGTGGGACTCGGGAAGACTGCGATAGCCCTCGGTGCACACTCAGCGGGGATGGGGCCTACGATTGTGGTGTGTCAGACGCACCTTCAGGAGCAGTGGAAGCGAGAGGCTGAGAAATTCCTTTTTGGAGTTGAAGTCCACATTGTAAAGAGCCGGAAGCAATACGATCTGCCATCGCACGATTTCCTGATCGTACCTTACTCGAAAGTCGCGACATGGGGTGATCGACTATCCGAGCTGGGGTATGGGCTCCTTGTTTTCGACGAGGCACAAGAGCTTCGCCGGGCCGACTCAGCCAAGAGTCGATCGTGCAAGGTCTTGTCCAAGTCGGTTCAGCGAGCGCTCGGGCTCACCGCGACGCCGATCTACAATTACGGCGAAGAGATCTATCACGTCGGGTCGGCCATTGATCAGCATTGCTTGGGATCGTATGAGGAGTTCACTCGAGAATGGTGCACTGGGATCTTTGGCAATCATTGGGCTGTTTCGGAGCCTCAGGTTTTGCACGATTACCTGACCAATGAGTTGGGGTTCTTCCTCCGGCGCAGGAGGCGCGATGTCGAGAGAGAGCTCCCCTCGATCATCAAAGTAGTCGAGACTGTCGATGCAGACAGCAAAGCGCTGGCAGATATCTCCGGAGACCTCGTTCGGCTTGCTGAGACCGTCGTGCAGTCATCAGAGTTTGTAGAGCGAGGTCAGGCCGCGCGCGAGCTCGACATGAAATTGAGGCAGGCAACAGGCATCGCCAAAGCGCCCGCCGTTGGTAAAGCAGTGCTCGATCGAGTCGCTGCGGGCGATCAGGTCCTGCTGGGAGGCTGGCACCGCGCTGTTTATGATATTTGGGAGGCCATGTTCCAGGAAGCCGGCATCAGTTACTCGCTTTACACTGGATCCGAAAGTGCCAACAAAAAGCAGCAGTCAGTCGACGAGTTCATTTCTGGCCAATCGCGCGTGTTGATCCTTTCACTTCGATCGGGCGCAGGACTCAACGGTTTGCAAGACGTCTCAAGTCTTGTGATGTTCGGTGAGTTGGACTGGTCCCCTCAGGTCCACGATCAATTCATAGGTCGGCTGAATCGCGATGGTCAGCAGAGTGCGGTCACGGCAATGTATTTGGTGTCAGATCAGGGCAGCGACCCGTTGATCGCGAGAGTGCTCGGCATCAAGCGCGAACAGAGCGAGGGCATCATTGACGGCGAAAGTGGAGAAGAAGACATCGACCAACAGGGCCGAGGCCAGGCCATTGCAAACTCGATCCTCAAAAAGGAAGCAGCCTGATCGATCGAGCCAGATAATGAAATACTTTTGCACCTGCTCTGGCATCTCGGCTACCTCCCTAGCATGGCAACCGCTTGGTTGGGATTGCACTGGATTTGCTGAGGTCGCTCCTTTTCCCAGTGCAGTTTTGAGCGAGCGCTTTCCTGATACAAAAAACTATGGCGACTTCACTAAAATCCCCCGATCTGAGCTCCCCCGATCAGTTGACGTTTTGGTCGGAGGCACACCTTGCCAATCGTTCTCCATCGCCGGACTTCGCAAAGGGCTTAGAGATCCTCGAGGAAACCTCTCCCTCGCATTTCTTAGCTTGGCTCAAGCGATCCGTCCCCGGTGGGTGGTTTGGGAAAATGTCGCCGGTGTTCTATCCTCGGAGGGCGGGCGAGATTTTGCCACATTCATTCGAGGGCTGGAAGAACTCGGGCTTCAGTGGGCCTACCGGGTGTTGGACGCTCAATACTTCGGAGTGCCACAAAGACGCCGGCGTGTCTTGGTTATCGCAGGTCCTCGAGCCCGTTGGAACCGTCCCGCTCAAATACTTTTTGAGCCCGACAGCTTGTCTCGGGATCTTACGCCGAGCCGCCCAGCGCGGGAAAACGATACCATCAGCCCTTGCCTCCGCTCTCAAGCTAACAGCAGCCCCCGAGCCGACAGCGAAGCATACGTCGCAGACCACGTAGCTCCCGCGATCGCTCAGACTGTCACTGCTGGATTCCATAAAGGACTCACACAAGACCAAACCTTAATTCCATTTGATACCACCCAAATTACTCACCCCGAGAATCGTTCGAACCCTCAACCCGGCGACCTCTGCCACACCCCAGCGATTGCCTACACGACGAGCGGCGGCGGCAGCACTCGTTGCACCGGGTTCGCGACTGGCACCCTTGACACCGGGACCGACCAAAATTCGCGTATCATTCAAATTGAGCGATTCGTGCGTCGCCTCACCCCGCGTGAGTGCGAGAGGCTCCAAGGCATGCCTGACGACTACACGCTCATCAATTTTAAAGGAAAACCTGCAAAAGACAGCCCTCGTTACAAGGCAATCGGTAATTCCATGGCCGTTCCCAAAATGCGATGGCTCGGCGAACGGATTTCCGGCTCGACAAATCAGTGAAGGTCGCGAGATATATTTGATCAATCCAGCCCGAGCGAAGTAAGATCGACCGACGTCACGACGTCTTCCAGCAGATAGGAGTAATGCTCGCGAGCGACGTGCTCGCTATTACCGAGGGCCGCCGCCGCGACCGCCAAGCCTTTGGCGCGGGCGACCTCGCTCCCAAATTGCTTTCGCAGCTCGTAGAGGGTCTTGTTCCTCCCCTCGGTGTAGGGCCTCAGCTTTTCCGAGAGCTCACGATAGAGGAGGTCGTGTCGAGGCGTCGGTTTGAGATCGGGCGCAAAAATCAACGTGTCGGGATTCAGATTTTCGACTTCGATGAACAGGCGCTCGGGCAACTGCAAGATGCGCACCGAGTTGGCGCTTTTGGGCTGGAAGCCCTCAGCCGGCCGCGCCCGGATCGCCAGCACGTGCTTGTCTCCAAACTCCTCAATCCAGTGCCGTCTCATCGCAAAAATTTCTGAGTTGCGCAAACCCATCAGCCTGACGAAAAGAAAAGCGAGCCACAAATCGCGACTCTCATCAGCCAGTGAGGCGCCAAATTTATCGATCGCCTGCAGCGCCGCACGGCTGAAAGGTCGGAAGCGAGCGCTGCCCTTTTCAACTCGAGGTATCCGCGCCGACCGGAAACCCTGCAGATCGGGCAGCTGAATCCCCTGGTAAATCTCTCCATAGTCAGCATGCCAGCATTTTGCAGACACGACACTGCGAGCATGGCGAAAAGTCGACTCAGCAGTCACATTCCCCTCCCGGCTCCGATAATCGAGGTGGTCGACATCGAGAAGAGCCTTCAGCCAGGAGCGAACCGTCTCGGCCGTGAAAACCTCCCGGGCGTCGAGCCGATCAGTAGCATCATCCTCTTTCCCAAAGGCGAGCCTTGCAATGCGTCTCAGAGCTTGGGTATTCTCGCGCCGGCGCTGAACCCACAAAGCCCTTTCCTCGTAGATAGCTAGCACCTCTCCCAAAGTGATTTTTTTGCTGATCGGTTTTTTCTCCCGATCGTCCAAGAGTCGCTCTTGCTCCAATTCGAGCACGATTCGCTTCGCTTCCGCTTTTGCTCCGAGGCGAGTCGACCGATCAGTGGACTTCATCTGCCACTTGCCTGCCTTATCTTTGATTCTAACGTAAAAATTCCTCGACAATTTCCCTCTAAGCTTTCTCCTCCAAACCCGATGCTTTTTCCCATCGACCACAACATCGAACCTTTCGTCACCCTGCATTCCTCAATTGTGCTCGAAATGTGCTCGAAATAAAAGCGAAATATAGACTCCTGCCGAGCAACGAAGAGCAACACCAAGCAACACCGAATCGAGGCCCTGATAGTGTCGCAACTCCCTCAAAAACAACAGCCTAACCAACCTTAGATACTGAAAATCAACCCCTTACCCAAAACCCCAACCAAACAAAAACAAGCGGACTTAAAATCCGTTGGCCGTTAGGCCGTGCGGGTTCAAGTCCCGCTGTCGGTAGCGCTGTTCGCCCTGTCGCCGCTCACTTTTCCAATTTTCCCAATGCGCTCTGCTACGGTCTTCGTTGCTTTGTTTTTGTTTGCCCTGCTCTTTTCAGGAGCGCTTGCCGAAGAGGCAGCCAAACCCCACCCGACTCACCAGTGGTCGAATGAGATCCCCGACTCGAAACGGAAGAACCTGAATCTCCCCGATGGATTGGTTCATGGTGAATTCGAAAGCAGCTCGATGAAGTTGCCAGTCGGATACGCCATCTACTTGCCCGAAGCTTACCAGGACGAAACCGAACGCAGCTTTCCCGTTGTCCTGCACCTTCATGGAGGCAGGCCTGGGGATGAGACCAAATCGATCAGGCTCGCACCCCTGATCGATGACGCGATCAAGCGCGGCGTGATCCAGCCGACAATTTATGTCTTTCCCAACGGTGGCCCGATGAGTTGGTACGATTACCCTCAGTTCGTCAATGGGTCCGGAGAGACGGTCCTGATCGAGGAGCTGATTCCTCACCTTAAAAAAACCTACCGAACACGAGAGTTTGCAATCGAGGGCTTCAGTCAAGGGGGACGTGGCACCACTCGGATCATGCTGAAGCATCCCGAGCTATTCGTCAGCGCGGCTCCCGGTGGTTCGGGCTACGCGCCCGAGAAGCGAGTCCAGGAAAACGATGGGGCCGAGTCTGAAAAGGTGGTTTTTGCTTCAGGCTACAACACCTGGGATCTGCTTGATGAGTATGCGAAACGCGCTGACAAAGACGCGCTTCCGATCCTGTTATGGGTCGGTACAAAGGGCTTCAATTACCCAGGTAACCAGGAATACGCGGCCCGGCTTAAAGAGCTCGGCGTGCCATTTGAATGGATCGAAGGCGAGGGCGTCGACCACAGTGCCTACCGCATGTATGAGTCTCAGGGCGATGCAATCATGCAGTTTCACCAACGCTTCTTCGCAAAGCCTTGAGCTGGCTAGGACATGAGGAACAGAGTCATCCAATCCCTCGTCCTATGCCATGTTTACCTTCTCGGTATAGGGGCTGCAGGTCTGCTCTTTGCCTCCTCGATCCCGAAGATCCAGGCCACAACTGAGCTAGACTATCTGCTCCCGCTTCGACTGATTAAACTTTCGACGGTTGACGAGCGAACCGAAATGCGTAGGCGTCTTGAGACTCAATCCGGGATTCGTCCGTTTTGGCTCTATGCTTCGTCAAGCCTCATGGCCGCAGCAGGTCTTGCAGGACTGATTTTGCTGAAAAAAGTGCCGGGGCAAAAGCGCGAATAAGCGATTCCTGAGGGGTCAGTTAGTGCCAAAGTAGCCGCGTTTGCCAAAACGGGGCCTGGACCCCGCCTTCACAAACCCAACCGGCCACATTTTTCAAATGCGGCTACGCCAGCGAGCCCTTCATCCGGTTCAGCACCTTCTGTCGGCAACCCCCAAGTAGCCGCGTTTGCCAAAACGGGGCCGGACCCGCCATCAAATACCGCCACACCAACCAGCCCCGCTACCCCAATACCCTCTTCCGCAGCCCTTGGCCTGAACTCATCGAATGAACCCGGATCCCCCCACTCAACCCTGTTACCTCTCACACTTGACCCTCTTCAGTCCACCATTCAACCCTCTTCACTCACTGACCTAACCCTGTTGAATCTGGCACCACGATCAGATCAAATTAGCTGCCTGCGCTTCACTTTCAGATACTGACTGACCACTTCGCCGCAAAGTTCCTGATGCTCGGGCAGACCGAGTTCGACGCCGAGATGGCTGAGCCGGTTGCCAATTTCACGGAGATCCTGCCATTGGAAGTGACCACCAAGGCCGGCGTAAACATCGGCTTCGCTCTCAACCTCGCGAGATTGGGAAAACATCGGATAGGCACGCTCGGGGCGGACCATATTGACGAGGACAAGATGCTTTCCTTGGATTAGCGGGAGCGCTTCAAAAAACTGCTCCGCGGTGAGAGGATCGCTCAAATCAATCAGCATGACGATGAGCGCTCGCCGAGTGAGGCGCTGTCGCAAGGTGATCATCAGTTCTTCGTAGTCTGGAGCGACCAGTGATGGCTCAAGCGTGTAGAGCGCATCGCGCACCACATTGTAGTGATCTCGGCCATTTCGGCTGCGGATGAATCGATCCACTTTGTCAGCAAAACTGATGAACCCAAACAGGTCACCTTGCCGCTCGGCGACTGATGAAAGGATCAGGCTGCCGTGAAGAAACTTTTCGAGCTGAGTGGTCACGACCCATTCTCCGCCCGCATTAGTGTCTTGATAGAGCCAGTCTCCCTCCAATGCCTCATCCACCGGCACGCGAATTTCCCGAGCGCTGAGCCGGGAATGATCGACTACCACATAGATCTCCTGGGTACGCTCAATCTGGTAGGTGCGGGTCACCGGCATACCGCGTCGGGCGGTCGCTTTCCAATCGATATCGATGTAGTCGTCTCCGGGCTGATATTCTCGGAGTTGCTCAAAGTCCCGACCCTTACCAACCTGGCGCAGCGCGTGATTACCCTCTCTCCCCCGCTGGAGAAAGTGACTCGCGAGTCTCTTCCGCTCGCTCGAAAGATCCGGATAAACCCGCACCTCGGTTTGAAGTGGGATGTCACGTCGCAACGACCAAACTCCGGCGCGGGAGCTAACCTCGAAGTGAAGCGACTCCAAGCGGTAGTTCCCCCTCATCAAAGCGAGCAGAGGGTATCGCGAACGATACTTCTGGCCGGGCTTGAGATCCTTCATTGTCACGACCACTTCCCCCTCGCTGCGAAAGGCAGCGCTCAACGCGATCCCATAGCGAAGGGTGAGCGGCTCTGCATTGGAATGGGTGAAATCGATCGGCACTTCGAAAGTTCGCCCTCGAGTCCCCCGGATCAGATCGGGGAGACTCGCGTCGATCGATTCGATCAATCGGCGCGATCGGGCTGCGTCCCACCAACAGAGGCCGATCAACAACAGGATGACGCAGAGCGACGCGGCTCGCAAAATGCCGTCGTCCCACACCACCAGCGTTGCCGCCGGGATCAGCACGAATGCGGCAAGGATGAGAAGTAGCCGACTCGGAACAACGCGCATGACCTTTAGAAAAACGAGTCAGCGTTCACCGAGGCACGGTGACCGACTCAAGGAGACGCTCGATGGCCTCGGTCACGGTGAGCCCCTCGATCTCGAATTCAGGTCGGAGAATGATGCGATGGGACAGCACCGGAAAGGTCATCGTGCGAATGTCGTCCGGGGTCACAAAGTCTCTCCCTGAAATCGCGGCGAAGGCCCGACTCGCGAGCAGTAGCGCCTGGGTCGCGCGCGGGCCGGCACCAACCTGGATGCTATCGAGTTCCCGCGTTCCCCGGATGATTTCCACGATGTAGCCGACTAGCTCTTCTTTGAGCGTGACTTCCTGGAGGCTCTTCCGAACCAGCTCGAGCTGTGCTTCGCCGAGCACCGAGTCCACATCGCCTCGGGCCAGTCGTTGTTCCGGCGTCTCATCGCCGAGCGTCTCGAGGGCCAGCTGTTGCTCGTGTTCCGCTTCCGGGTAGCCCATTTCCACCTTTAGGAGAAAGCGGTCTTTTTGAGCTTCGGGAAGCGGGTAGGTCCCCTCGTACTCAATCGGGTTTTGGGTAGCGAAAACAGTAAAAGCAGGATCGAGCACGTGCGAGTCGCCGTCGATCGTGACCAATCGTTCCTGCATTGCCTGCAGCAGGGCCGACTGCGTTTTAGCGGGCGCGCGATTGATCTCATCTGCAAGCAGGAAAGAGGTGAAGATGGGGCCTTTGACGAGGTGAAACGCGCCTTCCTGAATGCTGAAGACAT
>JBCCBR010000137.1:0-8231 GCA_039033935.1 Verrucomicrobiota bacterium | reverse complement strand
TTCGCCTGAGCACCGCTTTCGCGACGCCGTTGTCTCGGGCTTCGCCTTGGGGATTACTCCTTTCGGCGCCGATAGGCTACATGTTGAACACTCAATTGACATGTTGTTCACGTTTCAGAACAATAGAGAAGCCAGGCTTAGTCTGGCGCACCAGAGGCACGGAGGGCACGGAGTTTTTGGATTCGGGGGATTGATGTCGCTGAGTAGGCGAGATTGTTTGGTCGAGTTGCGTTTGGCTGTCCTTTCTCAAGCGGTGCGTGTTGTGGGCTTGGAAAAATGTGAAGCGGCTTGCATCAAATCCCCTCTCAAGGGACGATGTTTTAGGGAATTATCTTCCATTCAATATGAAGCCACTTCGATCTTTCGTTTGTCTGCTGTTGTTACTTTTCGTGATCCTGTTTCAGTGCCTCACCGGACATGCTGCCGAGCGGGTCGCGCTGGTGATTGGGAATGGGGCTTACCAGATTAAGCCGCTGCCGAATCCGCCGAATGATGCGGAGGCGGTTGCTGAGATGTTGCGCGGGGGCGGGTATGAGGTCACCGAGTTGCGCGATGCGACTGCTGCGGAGATGGGAGTGGCCTTGCGGCAGTTCGCGGCGAAGGGAGCCGAGTCCGAGGCGGCGGTGTTTTACTTTGCGGGTCACGGGTTTGAAGTGGGTGGAGCCAACTACCTTGCCCCGGTCGATGTCGAGCTGGCGATCGATGATGGTCTTAATGAAGAGGAGCTGGCGGCGGCGCTCGATTATGCGCTGGAGCGGGAGACCCTGCCGCTGAGAGAGGTGCTCGGGCAGCTGCGGGCGAAGGTGCCGGGCTTGAAGGTGGTCGTGCTCGATTGCTGTCGGGACAATCCGTTTCAGCGGGAGCGGAGCTGGGCGCGGACCCGTAGTGGAGGAGGCGGACTGGCGCGGATCGATGAGAAAGCGCTGCCGGAGGGGACGATGCTGGTTTACGCCGGGGAGCCGGGCATGGCAGTTCCGGATGGGCGGGGAAATCACAGCCCGTTTACGGCGGCTCTGCTCGGTCAGCTCGGCGAGACTGGTGGAGCGGGGATGCTGAGTGTGTTCACGGCGGTGGCCGATCGGGTTGGCGGCAGTCGCAGGCCGTGGATCAAGTTTGATGGGACAGTGCGGAGTTTGTCGGCGTTTCAGCGAGTGCCGATGCTGGAGGGTGGGGCGAAGCCGGGTGTCGGTGAGGCGGCAGAGCTGGCAGAGCTGCGGCTTCGGATAGCGGAGATGGAGGCACGGGAGGCGGAGCGAGTGGAAACGATGGCGCGGACGGAGCCTGAGGTAGAAGGAGGCTTTGGGGCGGATCGTGGGATGGAGGGGACGCGAGCAGGTGAGGTGCGTAGCTTTGGAGGGATTGAGATGGTGTGGTGTCCGCCGACGGGGGAGGAAGGGTTTATGATGGGGAGCCCGGAGGATGAGGAGGGGCGACGTGATAATGAGTTGCAGCATCGGGTGGTGCTGACGAAGGGGTTCTGGCTGGCGAAGACAGAGTGCACGCAGGGGCAGTGGGAGAGCGTGATGGAGAGTAATCCGAGTCATTTTAAGAGATCGGAGAATTTGCCGGTTGAGCAGGTGAGCTGGGAAGATGTGCAGGGGTGGCTGATGGAGATGAATGGGGAGCATCCGTTGCCTGAGGGCTGGGAGTGGGTATTGCCGAGTGAGGCGCAATGGGAGTATGGGTGCCGCGCGGGAACGACGACTGCTTTCGCATTTGGGGATAGTTTAAGTAGTGAGCAGGCGAATTTTGATGGCCGATCTCCGTATGGAGGAGCAGCGGAGGCACCTTATCTGGGCAAGACAGCAGAGGTAGGGAGCCACGAACGGAATCGTTGGGGCTTGAATGATATGCACGGGAACGTGTATGAGTGGTGTAGTGATTGGTATGGAGAGTATGAAGGAGTAACCGAGCGAGATCCTGCTGGAGCTAAAGACGGCGCCTACCGGGTGCTGCGTGGTGGCGGCTGGCTCAGCTACGCCCGCGGCTGCCGCGCCGCGAATCGGGGCGGGCGCAGGCCGGAGGGCCGGAGCAGCAACGCGGGCTTCCGCTCTGCCGTGAGTTCCATCAAGTGAGCGGAGCGATCCAGTGAAAGGGCTAAAAGAGAGCAGCAGCTTTTGAACGGAGCGCGGGCCCCTCGCGGATGCGAGGGATGCGCGTAGTGGAGGAGCTGCTGCGCAGGAGTATCCGGTGCCGTGACGCAAACCGAGAAGCGCAGGAGCCGCGAAGCGGTCGAAATTTTTTTGTAAGATTTCCCCCAAACTGATGCCTTACGCATTTTTCCAAATATCAGCCAGTGGCGAGACTTCGGAGGTAGCGGAAATGAATCGGTTTCTGGCAAGCCATCGCGTCGTCGCCATACACCGAGAATGGATCGACGCCGCGCCTGGCGAAAAACCGGCCTGGGCATTCTGCATCGACTATCTCGACGGTGCCAATGCCGGTCCCGATGGTGGGAAAACCCATCGCTCAAAGAGCAGCCGCGTCGACTATAAAGAGGTACTGCCGCCGGATCAGTTTGCTGTTTTTGCCAGATTGCGCGATCTGCGCAAGCACATCGCAGAGGAGTCCGGCCTGCCCGTCTTTTCTGTCTTTACTAACGAGCAGCTCGCGGAAATGGTCCGCAGTCAGTGCCGGACGAAGGCCGACCTCGGAAAAATCGCCGGGATCGGAGAGTCGCGGCTGAAGCAATATGGAGAGCGATTCCTCGCCGAACTGCGTGGAACGACACCAGAGAAAGAGAGCGAATGAGACGAGTCGGAGGCTTGTTTGATCGCATCTGTGAGATAGAAAATCTCCGGCTCGCGACGCACCGAGCTATCCGGGGAAAGCGTCACAGACCTGCGGTCGAGGAGTTTCTCAGTCGCTGCGAGGCAGAGCTCTCGGCTTTGTCAGCTGACATCGCTGACGGGACGGTCACTGTCGGAGACTACCAGCATTTCGTGATCCACGACCCGAAGCGGCGCCGCATTTCAGCGCCCTCTCTGAGAGAGCGTATCCTCCATCACGCGATCATGAATGTCTGCGAGCCGGTGCTGGAGAGGTTCGCGATTCGCGACAGCTATGCCTGCCGGGTGGGCGGTGGGCAGCATGCAGCGCTCGATCGGGCGTTACGGTGTGCGAGGAACAGTCGTTATTTTCTGAAGCTCGATGTGCGAGCCTACTTTGATTCTATCCCCAAAGATCGACTGCTCGGAAAGCTGCAGCGCAGATTCCGCGACAAGCGCCTGTTGCATCTTCTCGATCGCATCATTGAGAGCTACGAGCCGGGAGAGAACCGAGGGCTGCCGATTGGTGCGCTTACAAGTCAGCACTTCGCTAACTTCTATCTCGGCTATCTCGATCATTACGTCAAAGAGGTGCTGAGAGTGAAGCACTACCTTCGCTACATGGATGACTTCGTCCTCTGGAACCATGATCGGGAGCTGCTGAGTAGCCATCGGGATGCGGTCGTAGAGTTTGCTGCCAGCCAACTCGGGCTCGACCTGAAAGAACCGGTGCTGAGGCCAGTCCAGGCGGGGATGGACTATCTCGGGCATCGTGTCTTTCCATCCGGACTGCGTTTGAATCGACGCAGCAGGCGCCGATTCCGCGCGCGTGTGGCGGAGCTGTCGAGCGAGATCGGCAAGGGTGACCTCGGTGAAAGCGAAGTGCAGGCAAGGCTCACCTCCCTCGTAGCCGCCACCCAAAAAGCGCGTTGCAACTCGTGGCGGCTGGCCGTTTGTGATCGCTACGGACTCGGCTAAAGACGGCACCAACCGGGTGCTGCGTGGTGGCAGCTGGAACAGCAACGCCCGCAACTGCCGCGCCGCAAATCGGAACAGGAACAGGCCGGAGAACCGGAACAACAACACGGGCTTCCGCTCTGCCGTGAGCTCGATCTGATATCGAGATGGATGATAGATGGAACCAGCCGGGTTCCCGCTCGGTCATTGCGACCGACAAACCCGGAAGATCGCCTGCCTCGGGCTGGTAATGCAGAATGAAGGTCCGAGGCAGGCAGGGCCGGGGGAGTGGAGGGAGGGTAAGTGGTCTCCATCGACAGATTGAAAAGTCGATCCTTATTCGATGTTCGAGGACGCGTAGGAAGACGAGTAGGAGGACGAGGACGACTCCCCAGTAGAATTTGCCGAAACTTCAGACCGGGGGTCACTTCGCGTCTGCCCCGAACCAAAGCTTCGGACGTTTCGGCAATTTCTCTACCAGCTCGCAGGACTCACAAACTCAAAACATCCACGATGCTTGCATCAAATCGCGGCTCTGGCACAATGAAGGAGCTACACTTTGAATCACCGCGTCATGCCATTTTCCCGCTTTGCATTCTTCTTTGCGCTGCTTTTCAGCACCGTCGGCTCAGTTGCCTCAGGCGCGGCCGCAGAGCGAGTCGCCTTCATCGTCGGGGTCGATGCCTACGACCACCTGCCAAACGACGCTCAACTCCGCGTCGCGGTGAGCGATGCAGAGCGGATCGCGAAAACCCTCGAGGGCCTCGATCCGGCATTTGAGGTGACCTTGCTCACCGATGTCGAGCAGGACGCGGCCGAGGACGCCTTCGATGAGTTTCTCGACCGGGCGAAAGGAGCCGAGTGTGTCTTTCTCTACTTCGCGGGTCACGGAATCGAGTATTTCGGGACCAATTACCTGCTGATGCGCGACACCGACATCGACGCGATCAGCAGCGATGTGAACCGGATGAAACGTCGCCTCGGCAACGAGGCGCTCTCTCTCCAGGAACTGGTCGACTCGCTCGACACGACCGGGGCGAAGGTGAAGCTGGTGGTGCTGGACTGCTGTCGCGATAATCCGCTCGAGGCAGCGAGTCCCGCCGGAACCCGCTCGGTGGTTGGCGGGAGGAGCGGCCTCGCTCAGGTGACCCCACCGAGCGGGACGCTGATCAGCTACTCAGCCGATGCCGGTCAAAAAGCCAACGACGGGCTCTTCACCGCGGTGCTCGCCGAGGAGATTGAGAGCTCCGGCTTGCCGATCCTGCGAGTGTTCGCCTCGACCCGTCAGAAGGTGCGGGAAATCTCGACCGCGTGGGCGGCCGAGGATGCAGCGAAGGGATTGCCGGTTGAGTATCGCCGGGTCCGCCACGAGCCGGCCGAATACAACAAGCTGGATCTCTCCGGCCTGGACTTCACCTTCAGCCGGGGCAGTGAATCGCAGACGGAGCCGGAAGAAAGTTTGGAAATGATCGCGCTGCGTCAGCAGGTCGAGACGATGCGCGCGACGATCGAATCGCTCCGCGAGGCCGGGATAGAGAACGAGGCGCTGCGCGAGCAGCTCACGGAGATGGAGGCGAGTGTTGCAGCGGCAGAGACTCGGTCACGGCTAAGTGACCCGGTGGTGCCGGAGATGACTGACATGTTAGGATTCATAACGGATCGTGGAATGGAAGGGACGCGAGCAGGGGAGGTAAGGAGTTTTGGAGAGATCGAGATGGTGTGGTGCCCGCCGACGGGGGAGAATGGTTTTTTGATGGGGAGTCCGAAAGATGAAAAGGGAAGGGAAAGTGATGAGTTGCAGCGTCGGGTGTTGCTGTCGAAAGGGTTTTGGCTGGCGAAGACGGAGTGCACGCAGTGGCAGTGGGGGAGAGTGTTGGAGAGAAATCCGAGCAGTTTTTACAAAGGATCTGACAATTTGCCAGTCGAGAACGTGAGCTGGGAGGGTGCGCAGGAATGGCTTGCAAAGATGAATCAGGCGCACCCGTTGCCGGAGGGATGGGTTTGGGTCCTGCCGACCGAGGCTCAATGGGAGTATGCGTGTCGGGCGGGGACCGAATCGGCCTTTCACTTTGGGGACGAAGAAGGTGAACTACACAAATACGGGAATTTTGCGGACAGGAACTTTACCGGTCTTGCCTACGGAGATGACACACAGGACGACGGTGTTGGCAATAAGACGGCGGAAGTGAGTCGCTACAAAGCAAATGATTGGGGATTACACGACATGCACGGGAACGTGCTGGAGTGGTGTAGCGATTGGTATGGAGCGTCTCCGGGGGCAGCCGAGCGAGACCCCTCGGGTCCTGAAAGTGGAACCATCCGCGTGCTGCGTGGTGGCTGCTGGTATAGCCTCGCCAGCCACTGCCGCGCTGCATACCGGGGCAGGGTCAGGCCGACGCGCCGCTACGGCTATGTAGGCTTCCGTCCTGCCGTAAGTTTCAGGCCTTAGCCAGCGGGAAAGCGGAGCGATCCAGTGATGGTATAAAGGGCTGACAGCGGAGCTGGAACGGAGCTTGCGCCACTGACCTGGTCGAGGGATGCACGGAATGGAAGTGCTGCTGCGGTGAAGTAACCAAAGACCTCACGCAAATCGAAAAGCAAAGGCGCCGCGCTGCGGTCGGGATTTACACCTTTCCGTTTGGGAGATCCGGAAACTCTGACATAAGCTTTCGTTTCGTGCAGCTCGGTGAGGCAAACTGGGTCTTGTTGTCGGAGTTGAGACCGAGTGTCCGCTTTCGCTTCTCTCCGATGTAATCGCTGCGTGCCAGAAAGTAGCGTCTCTCGACTGCTCTACCGATTGGACAGGTTTTGATAGTGTATTGAAGAGGGTTGAATGAATGACCAAACAGGGTCAGGTGGATGTTCCGACAGGGTCAAAATGCTCATCGCTCAAGAGTGGCGAAATCCACGTGTTCGAGGATTAGGCCGCCATCGCCGTAGCTGAAGTTGCGAAAACTTCAGATCGAACGTTGTTTCGCGCCCGGCCAGAGACACCGCTTCGAAATCACAAAAAAATTGCGCTTCCTCTGCATCAAAATTGCTTACCTGATCCATTACCAGAACGGCAGGCTCAAAACCTGGAGGCAACATGCTCTGAAACGATGGCTATTCTTCAGCGACTCTACCAATTCATTGGCACCTTCGGACTGATCTCATGTGTGGTTATGACGTCGCTGTTCGCCGCCGAGGCGGGTGAAGTTAAGGTGCTTTTCGTCAGGGTGGGGGAATGCCCGAGGAACTCGGGCAACCCTCCGCTGCATAGGATCGATGCCGATATTCTGTATCTTGAAGAATCCATCAGTCGACTCTACGGGATTGACGCGGGAGCCCTGAAACAAAGCGAGGCGATCCGCGAGGCCGCTGCCGAGAGATTCCACAGCCATCTTATCGAAAGAAGAGAGGCCGGCATCCTTTTCTTCTTTGAGGGGCACGGACAATATGTGCCGGATACCAGCAGAGATGACAGCGACGGAATTGATGAGGCGCTCTTGCTCTTCTACTCGGGTATGCTAAAGCGCGAAACGTTCGTCAGCGACAATATGCTCGCGGCGCGGCTCTGCCGTATCCACGCCGACAATGTGATCGTGATTTTTGATTGCTACCATTTAGGGACGGCGACCCGGGGATTTAATCTGGAGTTTCACTGGGTCGAGAAATCAGCGGTCGATCACGGCATGCTTGCGCTACTCGATGAAATGCCGAAGGATCGCGTTTTCGTCGCAAGCTGCGATGCAGGGGAAAAGCTGTTGGACTTAGATACGAGGTCGTAATATGAAAACCGGTCGTGCATATTCATTCGCAATTCAGCTCGTTCAGACTGCTTTGCTGTTTATTTTGAGCTCTTTGGCATCGTTTGGTCAGGAAAACGGTCGTTTCGCTTTAGTGATAGGAAACAACAGCTACCAAACGATCCAGAGTTTTAAAAATCCTGCAAACGACGCTGACTTGATCGCCGGGGAACTTGAAGGCAATGGGTTCACGGTGACGAAAGCCCTTAATGCTGATACTGTGAAGATGAGAGGTTTGATTGAAGGCTTTTGCAAAATCCTACCAGAGGGATCGATCGCTCTCGTTTATTTTGCGGGGCATGGATTTCAATTTAATGGACAGAACTACTTGCTGCCGATCGATTTTTCGCTTGGCGACAATAATCAAATTTCACCAGAGATAGTCACTCTCAACGAAGTTCTGAATCTAATGCATGATTCGGAAAATGGACCGCGTCTCAAGATCGTGGTTCTGGACTGCTGCCGCAACGACCCTCTTTTCGAGGAGAAAACGCCAGTGAACTCTCGATCCGGTCACTCTGGGCAAATCAACGCTGGACTTGCGGTTCCGGCAAGAACGCCCCCAGCTACTATACTCTGCTTTGCCACCGACCCAGGGGCGGTTGCCTTCGACGGAAACGGAAGAAACAGTCCTTATACCATTTCCCTTTCCAAACATCTTTTCACTGCTGGTGTCGAAGTGAATGAGGCTCTTCGACGGGTCGGCCAAAACGTCCAG
>JBCCBR010000136.1:0-8249 GCA_039033935.1 Verrucomicrobiota bacterium | reverse complement strand
TCGAGCCCATCACCATCGTGATTCTCGGTGGGATGGTCGGTTTGCTGATCTACGCGATTTACGCCCCTGTCTTCAGCCTTGGAGACGCCCTCCTCAAGAAATAAGGGGCCGAAAACCAAAAAACTTCACAAAAACGAAACATCGTCTTTGCATTATAGTATTTATGGTTTATATTACTTTCAGAAACGGCTCTTTTCCTCCGTTTCCGAAAACAACACAATAACAACCTAAGACAAAACAGTAGTGAAATTCATGAAATTGAATAAAAACAACATCGCAACAGGGGGCTTCAGCCTCGTCGAAATGCTCGTCGTGATCGCCGTTATCGGTATCATTGCAGCTATTGCCGTCCCTAACATCGGACGAATCAACGATTCGGCCAAGGACGCAACTTATCGCCGGAACGCCCAGAACATCTCGTCGCTCTTCTCGTCTGCTCAGGCAGCCGGGCTCGACTTCTCCGCTGGAGGAACTCTTGGTGAGCAAGCTATCATCGAAGCCATCATCGCTGGTGATACGGTGACTGACGCTGGTCCTTTCAACAACACCTACTTCGGTCTTCCAGGACTCGATGCAGTCCAGGCCGTCAGCAACACCGCTGGCGCCGGGAAGTACCTTGAGTGGAATGCTGACAGCGGACAGCTGCTCTACACCGGTGGTCAGTAATCAACGCTCCCAAGAATTTGGAAAAGAGCTATTAAACGCCACTTAGACACTAACCCCGACCGGTAGCTGTCACCCGGTTACCGGTCGGGCTTCCTTAAAAAACCACTCTCTCTTCTCTCCTCTCTGTCATGAACGCCTCACGGACTATTACCAGACGCGATGCCTTCTCCATGGTAGAGATGCTCATCGTGATCGCAGTCATCGGCATCATGTCTGCCTTGGTGATTTCGGCCTTCTCGAACGCCTCTCAAGATACGCGGCGAGTCGTTGCGAGACAGCAGCAGGCCGCTACCCAAAACGCCGTTAACGCCTGGGTCAATGCGACCTCCCAGGAACTCGGGCTCGCCGAAGCCCGCCGTCGCTACAATCTCGCCGCCACCAGCAAAGGCCGCGTCCAACTCGTCCAGAACTACCTCGACGCCTCAACCCTGGCACACTTTCTTTCCAACACCACGACGGACGCACAAGTCCAGAGCGCAGCGCTTCGTAAGACTGGTCAACACCTCTCACTCCCTTCGTGGGCATCGAACAGCTACCCTCAGGTAGAGCTTCGCTAACAATCACCGGCTCGCGTCAGCCTAACTACCAACCGCACACTTTACATGATCCATCGCCGAATCACACGCCGCGCCTTTTCTCTTGTCGAAGTCCTCGCTGCAGTTGGCATCATCGGGATAATCGCCTTCCTCGCGATCCCAAATATTGTCGCAATCAAACAGGACTCAGAGCGGAATCTCGCCATCTCTCGAGCAGAGGCACTCAATATGGCTGTCGTCTCCTACATCCAGGCAAATGGTCGCGAGAATGTCAGCAGCTCTTGGTCATCAGCGAATGCAAACACTCGCTACACTCGACTCATCCCCTACCTCTCTTTCGCCCCGGCAACACTCGCTGAATACACACCCGGCGGCTATACCATCACGCTACCGACTAACCTTGAGGCTCTGACAAAATCAATCCTCCAAGTAACTGAAGACGGCAGCGTCATCGGCTACTGACAAACCTTTAGACCAACTTCTTCGCGCTTTTCCCCAAATGAAAGTGTTCCCACTACCCCAGGCGACTACTCGGGGCATTTCACTGACCGAGATGCTGATCACCGTCGCTGTGATCGGCGTGATTTCAGCGATCGCCGTGCCGACTGTCGGAAAGGTCCTCGAAGGGAGCCGCAAAGGCGTCGCCGAAAACGTCATCTCCGCTCTGAACAAGGGCACTCGCCAGTTTGGCCACTCTCAATGGGATCTCCACACCTCACCGAACCCTTCGACGGGTGGGGATGAGTTGCTCATTCTCCGGACCCTTCAATGGCGCGAGCCAGACAGCTCCTCAGGCGGTGAACTCAACCCGAAAGGGCCGTTCATGCGAAACGACTGGAACCCTACCACGTCGACCAGCTCGGAAGATTATCGGGCCGAGTGGACCGGACAGACTTGGCGTCTGCTCGAGCCTGGAACCTCTGGAGCTGGTCTCAAAATCATTTTCGATGGTTCCGACCTCGGGACTCTCTACACCCATGCAGCAGGATTCAAACCTATTGGATCCCGCTGACCCCCCAATACTTCCTCGATTTCAATGTCTACCGCCGCACCAGACTCAACACGAACCAACTCGCCCGAAGCCAAGCCGACAGACCTTCTCAGCGGCGGGATTGCTTCGCTGATGTCGCTCGAGGGTAAGGCGGTTCAGTTTGGGCTTCTTCCCGCCGACCTGCCACGCGACTCGTGCTCGGTCGAGGCCGAGAATGTGCTCCGCAAGTTGGGCCGATTTCCGCGCACCGAGAATCCCTGGTTACCAGTTGCCACTCTTGGGCCACTGCTGATCTTTGCTCATCACGACCCAAAGGCCGATGACATGTGGGGCGTCCCTGCTCCATTTGCTGTGAGGATTGCAATCCAGCAGGAGAAGTATGAGGCGATTCGCAAAGACCTCGTGATGCGCTTGGCGAAGTCGCCGCTTCCGAAGGAGAACGGAATTGAGAATCTTCCCGGGCCGAACTTGGCAAGTAGTGATCTCGACGCGGCCTATCGGTGGTTGCTCAGCAACTACCCGTTCGATAAGGCGACCATCGGGCGCCTCGAACGAATGCACGCCGAAGCGGTCGAGAAAGTGGGATTTGCTGACATAGAGGCATTCAACAGCATGATGCCCTCGCTCGGTATCGCCCTACGCTATCTCTCGGAGGGCCCCGCGCTTCTCTGTTTTAACCCAGAGCTGGCACCGCGACAGGACAGTTTCCCAGCACCTCTTCTCGAAAAGCACAATGTTTATCCGCTCTACATCGGAGACCACAAAGTCTACCTGCTTTCGGCCACTGAAAATAACTACGGGTTCGAGGATGAATGGCTCTCTCACGGGAACGACGCGACCAATTTCGTGCCGGTCATTGCCGACGGCAAACTGATCCGCAGCCTCATCAGTCGACATAGCTCACAGATCAGTGGCACCGCGGGCATTGAGGTCAACACTTCGACCCTCAGCATTTCAGATGCGGAGGGCCTCGTCGAGATTGAGCCAGAAGACATCGCCGAGATCAACCCGCAGAATCTGAATCACACTCCTGAAGAGCTGATTCATTGGGTGCTCTACACAGCGATCACAAGCCGCGCCTCTGATTTGCACCTCGAGAAGTACTACAATGTGGCTCGCTTCCGGGCCAGAATCGACGGCCGCATGCGGACGATCTACGCGGCACCTGAGGAGATGATGCAGCGCTTTGTCGCACTCATCAAAAATTACTCAAACATGAGCCAGACCCGCCAGGAGGCCCTCGACGGTCGCTTCGGGATGGCAATTGGTCAGCGCCGCGTCGATGTCCGAGTCGCAGCGGTGCCTTGTCGCAACGAAATGCAGAAAATCATCATGCGTTTCCTCGACAAGCAGGATGGTCTCAAGGAGCTATCCGACCTCAACCTCGGCCAACGCCAGAGCGGTCTGGTGAAGCAGGTCATGGGGCGCGATCAGGGGCTCGTTCTTATCACCGGGCCTACCGGATCGGGTAAGACAACCACCCTTTATGCTCTGATCAACAGTGTTAACGAGGAGGGGATCAACATCCACACGATCGAAGATCCCATCGAATACGAAATTGAAGGGATCAACCAGACTCAGACTGATCCCACCCACGGTCTTACCTTCGCCAACGGCCTCCGCGCCCTCTTGCGTTCCGACCCGGACGTGATCCTGATCGGTGAGTGTCGAGACGAGGAGACGGCCAATTCAGCCATCAACGCGGCTCTGACTGGTCACCTCGTCCTTACCACGCTCCACGCGAACGACTCACTTCGGGCGATTTCCCGATTGCTCTCGATGGGAGTGGAGCCTCACCTCGTCGCAGACTCGCTTGCGATGTCGCAGGCCCAACGTCTCGTCAGGCGGCTCTGCCGGTTCTGCAAGCGGCCAGTCGCGGTAACGCCAGAAATTGAAGACATCTATCAACGCAACGGCATTCAGCGTGAATCAGCCGACCAGCCGATCTATATCGCAGAGGGCTGCGACGAGTGTAATGGCTCGGGCTATTCGGGCCGGGTTGCGCTCATGGAAATGGCGGAGATCAATCGCGATCTCGCCGATCTGGTGGAGCGCCAGGCACCGCAGAACGAACTCCGTCAGGCGGCGCTTAAAACAGGCTTTCGGACCCTTTACCAAGAGGGCCTGATCCAGGTTCAGGAAGGCAACACCACACTCGAAGAAATTAAGAAAGTCAGCTACACCGCATTTTAAATACCCCAAACGGCACATCAATAATGAGCAATACCCTAACCGCCCCACACATAGCGCACCACCAGGCTCCCCAGGTTGGACAGACAAACATCCTTGTCGTCGACGATGAGCAGGCCATGCAGATTCTGGCTTCTGCCTTGATCGAACGTCTCGGTCATGCCTCACACGCCGTCGGCAGTGGCGAAGAGGCGATCGATGCCTTCAAGATGGCAAAAGAGACCGATCAGCCCTACGGCGTGGTGGTGATGGATTTAGCGCTTCCCGGAGGAATCTCCGGCCTCGAAGCCACAATCGCTTTGAAACAGATCGACCCGGACGTCAAGATTATCGTCAGCAGCGGTTATCTTGAGCAAAATGCGCGGAACGCTGCCCTTGAGAATGGTTTCGCCGGCATTCTGCCAAAGCCTTATACTGGAGAGAGACTCGCAAGTGAACTTCGCTACGTGCTCAAAAAGTCCGACTGAAAGCGCTTGCATTGATTCAGTTCCCACCTAAACTGCCGCCCCTTCGCACTCCATCGGAGTTGCTCTTAAATCGCGGGGTGGAGCAGTCTGGTAGCTCGTCAGGCTCATAACCTGAAGGTCGCAGGTTCAAATCCTGCCTCCGCAATTTTCAAAAAGCCTCGTCGGACCCCGGCGAGGCTTTCTTATGCAGAAATCCTGTGTGAATGGAGCTGCGCCGTCACAGATGCAAAAGCCCACGAGCCGCCTCGGTGATACTCTGGGAGGTTGGTCGGTGCGCTTTCCAGAGATTCGGGTGGTATGGGATCGGGGTGTCCCTCGAATTGACTCGTTTGGGCGGGGCGTCGAGCAGCTCAAAGCCCTCAGACACGACCCGCGAAATCACTTCAGCGTTGACGCCACCCCACGGAAAGCTCTCCCCAACACAGAGAAGTCGTCCAGTCCTCGCGACGGAACCTAGGATCGTATCGGTGTCGAGGGGCTTGACCGATCTCAGATCAACGACCTCGAGTTCCCACCCTTCCTGCTCCAGCTCACGAGCGACGCGGAGGCACTCGTGGACCATCGCGCTGTAGGCAACCACGGTGGCGTGACGGCCATGCCGTGCAATTCTCGCTTTGCCGACTGGGAGATTTTCCTCAGGAAGTTGATCGGCTTTGAGATGGTAGTAGAGAAATTTGTTCTCACAAAAAATCACTGGATCATCAATCGCGACCGCTTCGAGCAACATCGAGTAGGCATCCTCGACCGTCGCCGGGGTCATCACTACCAGACCCGGGTAATGGGCATAGATCGACTCGAGATTCTGGCTGTGAAACGGGCCGCTCCCTTCCGTCCCCCCCGAGGGCAGCCTCACAACTATTGGACACGGCACCTCAGTCCGGTAAAAATGGGTCGCGGCGTGATTTACGATCTGGTTAAACGCGATCGACGAAAAGTCGGCGAACTGCATTTCGATGATGGGTCGCATGCCTTCGATCGCAGCCCCAATCGCCGAGCCGATCATCGCATCTTCGCTAATCGGGGAGTCGGTGACACGCCCTGGAAACTGCGTTGATAAATCTCGAGTCGCTTTAAAAGCACCGCCGAAGCCCGCTACATCCTGCCCATAGATGTAGACTGAATCCTGCTCGGCGAGGGCTCTGGCCTGCGCTTCGCGAATCGCTTCAAGGTAGGTGACGGACATGGAATTAGCCCCGAACCCTCCGATATCCTTCCCGATTCGCAAGCTACCGGCAGCGCATATTTTCTCCCAAGGTCAGCTCGCTTTTACCGACCAAGAGCACTCTTGGCTAACCCAACTCGCTTACTTTCACAGGACGGCCCTCCTTGACCGACCGATCGCACGCAAACAGGACCTGAAACGTTTTCATTGCCTCCGCGAGACTAGTCCGAGGCATTGCCTCCCCTTTCAGGGTTGCCTCGAAAAACGCTTCGAATTCGGCGGCATAAGGGTGGTCTGCGACGTCTCCGGAATCTGCGAGCGCCATCGGGAGCTCAGCCCACTTTTTATCCCTCAGATGCAGTTTGTTCGAGTAGAGGCGATTATCGAGGAGACTGCCTTCACTCCCGACGAGATGAGTGTGAAAGTAATACGGTTGGAAACAGTCGATCACCGATGCGACCTTACCAACTGCACCGTTTTTGAATTTCAAAAGTGATGTCGTCGTCGTGGGGTATTCGTATTTCTCGAAAATCTCGTGGGACGATTGCGCCGAGTAGCTCGTCACCTCCTCGACTTCGGAGCCCATGCAAAGCAGCAGCGCGTCGAGGGCATGACAACCCGCCGAGAGTAGGCTGCTCCCACCATTTTCTTCGGTCGTATTCCACCGGTATTGCCCGTACCAGGGGCCGATACCGTGGTAATAATCGATCTCGCCGTAGTGGACCTCTCCGATGAGACCTTCTTCGATGATCGACGTCGTCGTCAGGAACTGACTGATGTAGCGTAGCTCAAAAAAGACACAGGCTTGCACGCCCGCCTCGGCCACCGCATCCGCAATCGCCTTGCAGTCTTCCCAGGTCAGAGCGACCGGCTTTTCGAGGATCAGATGCTTGCCAGCACGTGCCGCGGCGACAGCCTGTTCGCGATGCTGATTCGGGTAACTCGTCACTGAAATCACGTCGATATCATCCCGCGCAAGCATGGCATCGAGGTCCTGATACGTCTCGATACTAGATCCATTGGTTGCAGAGACTTCGGCTGAGTCGAGCTCACGTGATGAATAAACCGCTACAACCTCGCCGTTTGAGCTTGAGTTAATCGCGTCGGCATGTGCCGTCGCCGCCCAACCGTATCCGATAATCCCAACTTTCAGAGCCATGTCCGAAGTGAAAGGGCGCGAGAATTCCTCATCAATCCAAAAATCGACAAAATTTGCGCCTCCGCGGTCGATCGACCATGTTGCGGCGCAGATCTCGTGATCCGCTAAAACTTCACCGAACCACCGTTTTGCCCTTCACTGAATTGGAAAGACATTCCCACAAAACCACCGCCGCTGAACTCGCCACCGAGTCTTCGCGAGATCTCAAACTCTGGAAATAGGGTCGGCTTGCCCCTCAACTCGTCCCGATTCCGCACCGCTACCATCCCAAAACCAGCCAATAGACCAACCAACATCAGCCCGACTGCTGCAAGCACGATGACAACGGTCAGAGGAAGAGCACGACCCTCCTCCTCAAACATCATCGGAGCATACTCTCGCAGCAGCTCAGGGGCATCACCACGACTGGTCAAATCAACCGGGCCAACCACTCCGGCGTCCCCCGCCCCTTGCGGCGCTCCCGCTCCCTGCTCAACCAGTCGGGCCAACCAGTAGAGCTGAATGCTAAGCTCGATCGCCATCGTTTCGACCTGGTCGGGGGCCAGATCGGTTCCCCGGCCCTCACGCACGACACTTCTGCGAATCCGCGAAAAAACCGACTCTGAAAGGCTTTCCTCGATCGCACGATTGTAGACCAACTTGAGCTGGTCGGGTGCCTCGCGGTAATAGACCATCAAGACCGTCGGACGATCTGAGAACCAGTCCTGATGAAGCTTCGGCAGAGAAATATCGAGCGGGATCTCCTGATCTCCCCCGATGATCATCGCGTAGATCAGAATATCCGCTTCATCCGAATGAAATTCGAGAAACCTCTTAATGTCGTTCGACTTCTGCTCGGTCAAGAGGCGCTGCGGATCGATCAAAAACTCTACCGGTGGATTCTTAAAATAGAGATCAGCGAGTGAGCCCTCAAGAGGAG
Organism: Verrucomicrobiota bacterium; assembly: GCA_039033935.1. Classification (GTDB taxonomy): domain Bacteria; phylum Verrucomicrobiota; class Verrucomicrobiia; order Verrucomicrobiales; family DEV007; genus Arctic95D-9. The sequence goes on along the minus strand of JBCCBR010000136.1, from coordinate 159 downwards.
GCAGCGGGTCATAGGCTGGCTCATCAATCGTTGGTAGTTTTGAAGCGCGCTCGGCTTCGCATGTTTTGAAGTTCTAGCCACTCGAAGATACTTGGAAATTTTCGGCGAATAGATTCAGGGTACAAATCTCTCGGCAATTTTTCATAATATAAATATTCT
>JBCCBR010000135.1:0-8267 GCA_039033935.1 Verrucomicrobiota bacterium | reverse complement strand
CCAACTTGGCACGAGGTGCAATCAATCGAGCCAGATCGGCACGTGTCGCGGCGAGCTCTGTTTCAGCCCTCGCGACGTCAAGCTCGCTCGTGAATTCCCCCTCAAATCGTTTCCGGGCGAGATCGAGATTGCGAACCCGAGTCTCGACCGCCGCCGCGAGCACGCGGCGCTCTTCGTCGAGGAACCGGAGCGTGAAGTAATTCCGAGCGAGCTGCGACTGAAGCGACAACTTCAGATCTTCGAGCAGGGACTCGGCCTCGGCTGCATCAGCGCTGGCACCTTCGACCGAGCGGCGAACCCGCCCCCAGAGGTCGATTTCCCAGGAAAGGCCGAGAGCGGCCTGATACTGAGTGGTCCATGGGCTCGGCGTAAATTGGCCTTGGAAGTCGTTTTGCGAAAAGCGATTGCGAGTGATGCTGCCAGAACCATTCACGGACGGGACCCGATCCGCTGCCGCTATTCCGAGGACTGCGTAAGCTTGATCAACTCGGGCAAGCCCTGCTTTGAGAGTGAAGCTCTCGGACACAAGGTCGGACATGTAGCCGTTGAGCTGTGAGTCTCCGAACAGACACCACCAATCGGGACGGACCCGATTCCCATAGCTCGGCCGATCGTAGCGCTCGGGCACCTCGGTGGTTGCCACGACGTCTTCGTCGAGATGTTGCTCAAGAGTTTTACAACCGGAAGAAAATGCTGCGGCGACGAGAAGCAAAAAGGCCGCGCATCCTAACTGTCTAACAAGCGGTGACATGACAGGAGTCTGCATCTCTTTGACGCCATCGCGAGCAACAACTTGCCCTGGCTTGCAGAGTTCACCGTTCTCTCTCCTGCACTTACTACGGAGATTACGGCTGATCACAAAAAATGAACCTCCCGGCGCGGGAGCCAATCCGCTTCCGCTTCGCCGAAAGGAAAGTCCAAATCGCTTGCACATTGGCGATCATCGTATTTACTGACTCAGAGTCAATTTTTTACTGAATCACATTTCCTGTCCCCAAAATGGCAATCGCTGATCGCAAACGTCGCGCCTTTGAAGCTCGTGAGCAGCTTATCATCGCAGAAGCCGACGACCTGCTCGCGACTAACGGCTACCTCGGCCTCAATCTCGATGAGTTGGCCGATCGAGTCGAATATTCGAAGGCGACGCTCTATCACCACTTCAGTTCGAAAGAAGATGTCGTGCTCGCGGTGGCGACTCATCACGCCCAGCATCGGGTCGACTATTTCATGAGGGCGTGCCTCCACGACGGCCTCACCCGAGAGAGAATGCTTGCTTTCGGAGTTGGTGATCGACTGCTTTCCCTTCAGTTCCCGCATGGTTTTCCGCTCTATCAGCTTGTCAGATCCCCATCTATTTGGACCAAGTGCAGCGATCCGAGGCGGGCTCAATACGGCAAAATTTCCAGTCACTGTTTCGAATTGGGGATCAAAGTTGCCCGCGATGCAGCAGATCGCGGCGATCTCTCGGAATGGTCCCCGGATCCCGAACAGATCATCTGGGGTCTCGTCAGCCTTTCAAAAGGTGCCCACCTGCTCGTCGAAGAAACGGAGTTCGAAGAGCATGGCGACCCGATGGCTCATCTCTTTGATAACTACGATCGTTACCTCGACGGGGTCGGCTGGAACCCGACCAGTCGCGACTTTGACTTCGAGGCCGCTCGTGAACGTGTAAAAACGGAAGTCTTCGGCCCCGAATTTGCTGAGCTGTTAGGATAAGAAATTTTGCCCTTTTGTTACTCAAAGTCACTTTTTGAAATGAAGTCACAGCTTTTCATCTCTCGCTATCTTCAGATTTGTTTCGCCCTCTCAATCGCGCTTCTTCTAAATTCTTGCGCCGAAAAGGATGCGCAAGATGAAGGAGCCGCCCAGGATCTGCGTCTCGCTCCCGTCAAGGTCGTCGAGGTCGAAAAAAAGTCCGGGTATCCAGTAATCGATTCATTCGTCGCAGTGGTCGAAGCTCGTCGGCGATCGCAGCTCGCCTTTGAAATTCCGGGGACATTGGAAAAAGCGAAAGTGGACGAAGGAGTCTCGGTCGAAGCGGGCGCGATTCTGGCGACCCTCGACACCTCGCGGCTGAGGGCCCGGCTCGCTGAGCTGGAAGCCTCTCGTGCCGAAGCCACAGCGACGCTCCAACTCGCTCGGACCACCCTGACACGCGATCAGAATCTCCGCCGCAGCAACGCGGTCTCGCAACAAAAGGTCGATCAGTCTCTCCAACAGCGCGACGCCGCCATCGCTAACCTTTCCGGGGTCGAGGCCCAGATTGAGTCGGTCCGGGTCGATCTTTCGAAAAGCGAACTCCGAGCCCCCTACCCCGCCCGAATTGCGCGACGCTATCTCGACGAAGGTGCCGTCGTCGCAGCCGGAACTCCGGCTTTCGATATTCTTGAGACCGGAGCCCTCGAAGTCCGCGCGGCACTTTCCAGTGATGCGATGCGCGAACTAGTCGCCGGAGATCAGGTATCGGTGATCTTGCCGAACAGCCCTCAACCGATCGCTCTTGAGGTGCTCCGAGTGCTCCCGCAAAGAGACGCGGCGACGCGAACAATCGATGTCATTCTCAAGGTCCCGGAGACCCTCGCCACGAAACTTCGCGACGGTGACCTCGTTTCGGTGGAAAGCTCGCGGGAGGTGCTTTCCGAAGGTTTTTTCCTCCCTCGCGACGCACTCACCGAAAGCATCAGAGGTCTCTGGGCCTGCTACATTGCACTGCCCGACCCCGATGCGGCTCCCGGAGCCTATGCCTTGGCAAGGCGTGACCTCGAAGTCCTCCAGGCCTATGAGGACCGCGTGTTTGTGAGGGGACCCATCGAATCGGGCGACTGGGTCTTGGCGAGCGGCCTCCAAAAAATTGCGCCCGGGCAACGGGTTCAAATTGCAGAGGTCGAGCGCTCTCGAACCGATTCCGAGACGCTCCAGGTCGTCGAGTGATTCTCTTTCCCATCCCTTTTCAGACCAATGAGCGCTTCGTCCCAGCCTCCTTCAAACTCGAATAGGATCGTGGCGGTCTTTTTCAACAATCGCTATCTGCTCATCCTCACCATGGTCGTGACTCTGGTCGCGGGATTGTCGGCCCTGAATGGGCTGCCCCGGCAGGAAGATCCCGTCATCACGAACCGCAACCCGATCCTGATCACGCCCTTCCCAGGAGCTTCGGCGGATCGTGTCGAAGCCCTCGTCACCGAAAAAATAGAAGACGAGCTCAATGAGGTTGAGTCGATCAAGAATATCACGAGCACCTCTCGCGCCGGCATTTCGATCGTCAGCATCGAGTTGCAGGATGCCGTCACCAAAGAAACGGTCGAGACGATCCACTCAGAAATCCGCGACAAACTCAGTGACGCGGCTGCGAATTTCCCCCCTGAGGTTCCAACGCCGATCTATGACGACAAGCGGAATCCGGTCGCTTTTTCCCTGATCACTGCAATCCGCTGGACCGATCCGAAATTTGGCAGCGACAGCCTCGGGATCCTGTCTCGGCGCGCTGAGGCTCTCGCCGATGAGCTGCGAAACATCAATGGCACCCAGGTGGTGCGCCTCTATGGACAGCCGAGTGAGGAAATTCGCATCGCGGTCGACCCCGCCAAACTCGCTCAACTGAATCTGACGATCCCAGCCGTGGCCGCAGCGATTCGCAGTGCTGATGTGAAAGTCCCGGCGGGGCAGCTGCGGGGCCAGCAGGCCGACCTCATTGTTGAGGTCGACGGGCAAATCGATTCGCTCGGACGCGTCCGCGAAATCATCGTCCGCCAGGCTGGCGAGGCCAGTTCGCGTAGTGTCAGGGTCGGAGACATCGCGGAGGTGGCGCGAGTCTGGCAGGAGCCGCAGGACCAAATCGCACTCGTCGACGGGCAACGCTCCGTGCTCGTCGCGGCACGCATGGCCGAGGGTAACCGCATCGATGTCTGGGACGCCAGGGCATCTGCGATTCTCGAGAATTTTGCCGAAACTTCCGGGTCCGCGATCACCCTTGATCCTATATTCCGCCAGAGTGATTACACTACCGAGCGACTCGGAAGCCTTGCCCAGAACCTCGCTCTCGGCAGTCTTGTCGTGCTGATCGTTATTTTTCTGACGATGGGCTGGCGACGTTCCCTCATCGTCAGCTCGGCACTGCCCCTGACCGCTGCGGCGACGCTTTTTGTGGTATCACTCCAAGGAGGGGCCCTGCACCAAATGTCTATTTTTGGGATGATCATCGCCCTCGGGCTCCTCATCGACACTGCCATCGTCATCACCGATGAAGTCAGGAAGTTTCTCGACGAAGGCCTTTCCCGACGCGAAGCGGTGCTCGCTGCACTGAAACACCTTTTCGTTCCATTGCTCTCGTCGACCCTGACCTCGATCCTCGCTTTTATGCCGATCCTCCTCTTGCCCGGCAGCGCCGGAGACTTCGTCGGTTCGATCGGTGGCAGCGTTATCGTTGCGATCTCCCTTTCCTTCCTGCTATCTATCACAGTGATTGCGGCTCTCGCCGGCCTCGTTTCAGAAAAGGCAGCGAAGCGGGCAAACAAGCGAATCGCGCCGCGTTGGATGCGCGAAGGCCTCTCGATCGCTTGGTTCACCAAGCTGATGCGGGGTATCATTCGCGTCTCCGTCCGATTCCCAATCGTCGGGCTCGCGCTCGGTGCAGCCATACCCTTCGCTGGGTTTGCCCTCGCTCAGACTCTCGGCAGTCAATTCTTCCCTCGGGTGGATCGTGATATGTTCACCGTCGAAATCAGCCTGCCGAGCGTCACTTCGATCGAGCAAACCACCCGCGTCGCGGGAAAGGCAGAAGAGGTCATCCGCAGCTTCGACGGTATCGAGCGCGTCCACTGGTTAGCAGGGGCGAGCTTCCCCCCGGTCTACTACAACCTCATCGAGAATCGGGACAACTCCGCCGAGTATGTCATGGGAGTGATCGACGCCGACAACTTTGAGACGGTCGACCGGCTCGTGCCACTGCTTCAGGACAGGTTGGACCTCGACTTTCCCGAGGCGCTTGTCCGAGTCACCAAGTTCGCTCAGGGCCCCCCGGCCAATGCCGACGTCGAAATTCGTTTGATCGGGCCGAGTCTCAGCGAATTGCAACGCCTCGGAGATGCCGTGCAGAAACGCCTCGCCGAGCACCCCGATATAATCCAGGCCGAGTCGACGCTGACGCGTGGAGAGCCAAAGCTTTCGTTCGAAGCAGACGAATCCGCCGCGCGCGTCGCCGGATTCGAGTTGGGCGACATCGCCACACAGCTCCAGGCTTCTCTCGAGGGGCTTTCGGGAGGAAGTCTGATCGAAGCAGTCGAAGAGCTGCCGGTCCGCATCCGAGTGCCGTCGCAGGATCGCGCCAGCATCGCCGAAATTGCCGACCTCCGACTTGTCGGCTCGAATGGCCAAAAAGTGCCCCTCCGCGCGCTCGGCGAATTTAGGCTCCGGCCCGAGACTGGAGCCATCACCCGACGAAACGGCGAGCGGGTCAACAGCATCCGTGGCTACGCAGCGCAGGGTTCCCTCCCGATTGACATCACCAATCAAGTCATTTCCGCCCTCGAAAGCAGCGACTTCGAACTACCGACCGGCTATCGACTCGAACTCGGCGGCGAAGCCGAAAATCAGGGCGATGCAGTGGGCAACCTCCTGGTCTATCTCCCGGTGATCATCACCCTGACGATTGCCATATTGATTCTCTCCTTTCGCAGTGTCCGAGTCATGGTCGTGCTCTGCGGGGCTGCTTTTCTTTCCGTCGGATACGGTCTCTTTGCAACCTGGGTGATGCAGTTCCCGCTCAGCTTCAATACCATCCTCGGTTGCATTGGCCTGATCGGTCTCGCCTTCAATGATAACATCGTTTCGCTCGCGGCGATCTTTTCGAATCCTAAGGCGAAGCAGGGAGACGTCGATGCGATCGTCGACGAAGTAGCGGGCTGCGGTCGCCATTTGATCAGCACCACCCTGACGACCATCGGAAGCTTCCTACCCCTCCTCATTCTGATCGGCGGACAATTCTGGCCTCCGCTCGCAATCGTCCTCGCTGGCGGGGTAGGTGGTGCCACCTTTTTAGCGGCAGTTTTCACGCCAGCAGGATACCGACTCCTCGTCGCGCGAAAGTATCGCAAGCGCGAAGCGAAGGAGCCTAATCCCGATGCGCTTCCAGCAATGGCGACGTGAGTTCCGACTGCAAAGGCATTTGCTCGGGGACAAGTCGGCCAGCTTCCTCAACATCATCACCGGTTTGGAAGCAAGATCCCTCCTCTTCAAGCACTTGACGCTGATGCTTGCTCCGTCCGATAGTGAGCGATGCACTTAGTCTCGACGATTCTTTCCTCAGTAGTTGTATTCGCTTCGTTGCTGCTCATTTCGAATACCAAGGCTGCCGAAACGGTCACGATCACTCAAAAATCGACCGGTCGTGCCATCGATGTGGCGATAGAGAAAGTAGAGGCTGGAAAAGTTCATTTTACTCTCGCGAGCGGGCAGAGCTACGCCATTGCTGCCTCCGACCTGACCCCGGAGAGCATCGAAGCGATCAAGGCGCATCTCGCTGCGGCATCCGCTCCATCGGCCGAGCAACTCGAAACGTTTGCCGCAGTGAACGACTCGGTGGGTCAGCCTCTCTTCGGGGATGGCCCGATCTGGGCTGAGAAGGCAGGAGAGGTCGCGGAGCGTCTCGGCTGGAAACTTGAAAGCAAGAAAGCGAGCTCGAGCAGCTACCGACTCTACACCAAGCCAGACTATGCTTTCCTCGGGGCTCGCCCCTACTGCGTGACGCTCTACGCCGGAGAAGATGAAGTCCCCGAGCGGTTCTCGCTTGTTTTCGCCAACAAGGGCGACTTTGGCAGTCGGCTTGGCTCTGGCGAAGATCACTTCAAAATCATGCACCCCGATCGTGAACCCCCCGGTAACTTGACCGAGGCAATCGAGCTCGATGCCGAAGTGATCTCTGAAACCCTCAGCACCGGACTCGGGGAGCCCGCCGAGCAATACTTTGGCGAAAAAGAAGACCGCCGCAAAGTCGCGCGGTGGGACGCGGGTGAGCACGCCTTTCTGCTTTCCAGTTTGGAAGATGAGTATGTCAGCCTGCTGATCGTCCCGACTCGGGTTGCCGATGCTGAAGGCAAGATCGACTTCATCGTCGATTCGGACTTTAGGAAGATTCAGATCGAAAATGTGCGGCAGGAAGCAAACGGGGACGTCTGGATTGATAACATTCCGATGGTCGATCAGGGCCCAAAAGGCTACTGCGCTCCGGCGACCTTTGAAAGAGCGATGCGCTACATGCGAGTGCCAGCCGATATGTATTTACTCGCAACCGCCGCGACCGCCCCCGGCGGAGGCACCAATACGACCAAATTGAGTGAAGACTGCAAGCGCATCGTCCGGAGTAAAGCGCGCCGCATCCGAGAGCTTGAGCTGCATGAAGACTTTGAAATCGATGAACTGAAGAAATTCATCGATGAAGGGGTCCCCGTCCTCTGGCAAATGCGGAGCCTCAACGAGTACAACCGTGTCGCCAACGAGCGGACCGAGGCGCGCGAGGCAGTCGACGATTTCTCAGCCTGGGCCACCGAGATTCAGGCAGAGGCGGAGGCTCTCGCTCCAAAGCTGAATGCCGAAGCCAATCACCACATCTGCATGATCATTGGCTACAATGAGCAAACCAACGAGGTCGCGGTCAGTGACTCATGGGGTCCACGCTATGAGCTACGCTGGGTCCACGTGGATATCGCGAAAGCCGTCACTTCGCGAGGTGGATTCGTGATCGATTTTTAAGACCGGGCAGGAAGCCTGCGATACGCAACCGGCCTTGTCCCGGCGGAAACTGCCCTCGGCAAAGAAATGCCCGTGTCACTGGCGCGCCCATTCTCGGGATACCTATAGGGCGAATTCCCAATCTGCCGGATCGGCATCTTTGGGTATCCAGCGATGTTGCTTTATCATCCGATTCACCGTGTCCGAATCGCGAAAGACTTCCCTGAAAATTGGATGAGCGAGGACAGCTTCGATCCGCTGGCGTCTCTCCTCGGCATCTGGAGTCATCTTCGGATTTGCGACATTCAATTTGAGAGCCTGCCCCATCTTTCCCCAGAAAGAACCCTTTCCCCGGGATAATCCATCGACCAAAATTTTGAGGTGTTGTTCTGGTATCGTATCCAACTGAAGTTCTCCATGGGTCGCCGCGAATATTTCACCGGAAATCATCGCGATAATGATTGAAGTCACCTCAGTCGATCCGAGGCGCCTCATCAGCTCGAGCTCGGATTCTCTCGTCAGGATGCGTAGCGCTTTGGCAT
>JBCCBR010000134.1:0-8299 GCA_039033935.1 Verrucomicrobiota bacterium | reverse complement strand
GGGCGCGACCGTCGTGGTTGGGTCGACCGTTAAAACAGGCCCTGACAGTCGCGCTGTCATTGTGATCACGCCGCGCTCGGCGATTAGAGTGGCGGCTGATTCCGAAGTCGTAATCGAGAAAGTTGACGAAACTGCAACCCCTGAGGAAGTGATGATCGACCTCAAGGACGGGAGTCTCGGTGCCTTGCTCAAACCGAACGCCGCTGGAGCGATGGATTTTCAGATTCGCACCCCGTCTGGAGTGGCTGCAGCGCGGGGGACTTTCTTCGCCGTCGTGGTCGAGGATGGGAAAGGCTATGCCCAGGTCAAAGAGGGGCGCGTCGAGATTATTCCGGAAGCTGCTGACGCGGCCGCTCAGTAGAGGAGCCGATCGATGAAGTCGCACTTCTTCCCAGTCGTTTTCGCTCTCGCTGTGATTGCGATAATGGGCGGGGATTTTGCCCGGGCAAACCCGACCGGGGAAGTCGTGCAGCATGGCGATGTCACCTTTCAGCGGTTTGGAAATGAGCTTCGGGTGCTGCAGTCGACCAACAACGCAATCATCAACTGGTCGTCTTTTTCAATCGCCGAGGACGAAACCACTCGTTTCCAGCAACCCAACTCGGGAGCGACTTTAAACCGAGTGACGGGGACTGCTGCCTCTGTTATCGATGGGCAACTCCTGGCAAATGGCCGTGTCCTGCTTCTAAATCCGAATGGTATTTTGATCGGGCCGACTGGTCGAATTGATGTCGGCGGTTTTCTCGCTTCGACCCTCGATGTCAGCGATGGCGAGTTCCTCAGCGGCGGCGATATGGTCCTGCGAGGCGATTCGACGGCGGCCGTGGTCAATCTTGGTTCCATTTCGGCGCTCGATGGGGATGTCTTTCTGGTTGCGAGGACGGTTCGTAACGCTGGGACGATCGACGCGACGGGTCGAGTCGGACTGGCTGGCGGGTCCGAGGTGCTGATCAAAGCGGACGGCGAAGAGCGTGTCTTCGTGAGAGCAGGCAATGGCGGCTCGGTCAGCAATGAGGGGGCGATTCAGTCGGCCGTCGCGGAGCTCAAGGCGCACAGTGGAAATGTTTACGGAATGGCGGTGAGGAACGAAGGCCGAGTCGCGGCGACTACGGTCACAAGGAGCGGTGGGCAGATATTTCTCAGTGCCGGTGGTCGCGGTAGCGTCCGATCCACCGGGACACTGCGGGCAAGTCGTTCGAGCGGCAGTGATGGTGGAGAGGTGAGGGTTCAAAGCAGCGCTCAGGCTGAGACTGAGGTCGGCGGCATCGTCGATGTCTCAGGGAAGACGGGCAAAGGCGGAGGTGTGGCGATTCTTGGCGGTCTTGTGGAAGTGGTCCCGGATACTGTGATACTAGCCGACGGAGATTCCGGTGGAGGTGCAATTCAGATTGGTGGCGGGAGAGAAGGACTTGATGCCGCGCTTCTGAACGCAGAGTTCACCACAATCGGTGAGGGAGTGCGCGTGTCCGCCGATGCGCGAGTGGCCGGCGATGGTGGGGAAGTGATTTTCTTTGCAGAGTCTGGGCTCACCTACGATGGGTTTGCCTCGGTGAGAGGAGGCAGTGAGTCCGGCGATGGGGGATTCGTCGAACTTTCTGGAAAGCAGTGGGTCGACTTCAATGGGTTCATGTCGGCCGCAGACCTGCGCGCTCCTCAGGGTGAGGCGGGGTCCTTGTTGTTTGATCCGGTCAATATCATCATTGCTGATATCCCTGGAGGCGGAAGTATCAGCGATCCCTTCCAGCCAGATGGCAGCAATGTTGTGATTAGCGATCAAGACGTCAGCGACTTCCTTCAGGTCAACGGGAGCCTCGAGTTGCGAACTGACGGGGATGGCCCCGATGCGGGTGACATCACCCTGCAGGCCGGCGCTTCGATCACATCGAGTTCAGCCGGCAGTCTTACTTTCGCGGCTGATCGCAACATCATTGTCGAAGGAGACGCTACACCAGAGAACGCCAGTTTCATCTCGATCGGAGGCTCTTTTTCTGGCAATGCGCGTGGCTCAATCGTGGTTGGAGAAAATGCGCGGATCTTTTCCAGCGGGGGAATGATCTCTCTTGCTAACTTGGGAAATTCACCTGACCAAGATCTCGGGATTGGAATTGAAATTGGCTCTGGCGCGACCCTCCGGACTCTTGACGGGGATATCTCCATCATGGCGCAGGGAGCGACCGTGACCGGTCCTTACACTGAGGCAGTAGGGTTAAGAATTGGGCGAGCAATTGGTTTCTCCAACGTGCAGACTGATAATGGTTTTATCCAGATATCTGGTCGGGGCGGAGGGATTTCTTCCAATGATCACGGAATCCATCTGACCGGGGGAGCGAGCATTCGAAGCCGTCCCACAGGAGTCGGATTTGGTGACATCAATGTTTCCGGTGAGGGCGGTTTGATAGGTGGCGATGGGGTTCGGAGCTCGGCTACAACCAGCGGAGGAACCAGTTTTTTTAATTCCATCAGCGCCACTCCCCAGAGCGGTATTGGGCCTGGAGATGGCTCAACAACTCTGGTGGAAGTATTCGGGAGAGATTCATCGATTTCGTCTCTTCCAGCGGGAGGTGGGATAATCCATGACGGCATTTCTCTGGCCGTCTTTAGCGATCAAGGCGAAGTCTTTGTCGATGGTCGTTCGGGAAGCGCCATCGCGATTGATCGGGTGCTAGCCCGCTCAGTCGGAGGAAGTATTGAGTTTCGGGCCGTCTCAGGAGGAATGGCGGACGCGATTGCTCTTGATGCTGACACCAACATCGCGGCTCCTCATGCGATTGAGGCTCGCACTTTTCGTATACTTGCTGATGGAGGCTCTGTAACAAACGCAACGAATGGCTCCGTCCGGGCTGAGAGCATTTTCCTGGAGCAGCTTTTTACCGATGAAGCGACCGATTTTAATCTGGGAGCTAATGTCGACGCTGAGACGTTGGTCGCTGTCGAGACTGGGTCCATAACCCTCACAGATATTAACAGTATTACACTAGGCGAACCCTCCTCCTCCGGGACTGGAGTGGATAGTTTTTTCAGTCTCGTCGCCGATATCGATTCAAGCTATGGGACCCTGCCGTTTCTGGTCGATGGAGATCTCTCCGTTACTGCGGTCGACACGATCGAAGTGAAGGGGCCGATCTCGGTCTCCAACGGTTTTGATCCTGGCGAAGGGAACGTGAACTTGATGGCCTCCCGTATTGTTATCAAAGAGGAGATCGAGGCGGAAGGTGCTGTCGAGCTAAATCATAATGCCACAAGTCTCACCGTTGAAGTCGAAGCTCCGATAAGGGGAACCTCAGTCACCTTCAATGGCAGCGCTTTCAGTGACAGGTTTTACATCGCGGACGAAATTACCCCCGACGCTGTGGTGACGGGCGGCGGGGGAATCGATTCCCTTAATTTTTCCGACTCGAGCTTCGGACCAATCAAAGTCGACCTTGACTCCAGGAGGGCAAACCAAGTGAGTTTCGACAGTATTGAGCGGATCGTGGGATCTGATTCAGAGGACACGATAGTTGGGACTTCAGGCGATGACATTTTTCGCGTCATCGGCCCCAACCGGGGTAACGTTGGTGGAATTGCCTTCGAGTCTTTTGAGAAACTCGAGGGTGGTCCTGGTAGTGATCAGTTTCAGTTTCTCGGCCGGGGAACAGTAGAATCGGTAGATGGAGGCAGCGGTTTTGATATTCTAACAATCAATGATTCTGGGCTGCCTGGAGATCATGTCTACAATATCAGCGAGGGATTCGTGCAACGAAATCCGACCTACTCGTTCTCGGATATCGAGCTACTCGAACTTTTGCTTGGCCCCGGAGCTCAGACTGTTAACACCGGCAATTTCTCATTTGCTCAGAGTCTTGATGGCGGATTTGGATTTGACTCGCTTTTCGTGAATGGGGAAGCGCAGTTCAGAAGCCCCGTTGGTAATGTAGCTCACAGAAATTTTGACGGGATCTCGGGCCCTGTTGATGAGGGTGGCAGCTTTTTGAATTGGCCGTTGCGGAATGTCGACACGAATTTACCTCGCCGCGGGCCTTTCCTGATCGAGAATAATTTCAATGATGGCTCGATCGCCTCGCTTTCAGAACAACTTGGGATACTCCAGGGCAGTTTCTCGGCAATTTTTACCGGTGCGCTGGTCGGTCAGGCTGCGGTGATACTGGTGGATGGGGAAACATTCCTGTTCCAGGCGCCGGCTGCTCTCGATGGTGGTTTTGGCCAGGCGCCGACTGGGAGCCTGCTGCTCTTACGGGAGTCCCTCGACATTGAGGCATGGGATGAATTGGCAGAAGCGCTCGAATTTACCGGAGGAGCTATCCTGGTGATGCCGGATGGCCCGTATGCGATTGATCACTCCGGTCGACCTGATCCGGCCGTTTCTGCCGAGCTGGTCGAGCAGCTTCTTGTCCTTGCTGCACAGGAATTGACTGCCGCTCTCGAAGTTGCAGTCGCACTCCCGGTCACGGTGATGGACGGCACGACCCACATCGCGACTGTTCCTGAGCCGATTCCTCCCGCCGTCGCACAGGCGATGCTCGATCTTCTCAATGACATCGCATTCGGTGAGATGGCTGCTGCGCTTGATGAGTGAATCCCACCAGTCCAAGCTGATAAGATGGAGGTCGGCACGATTGCTTTCGGGGTTCGTCGTGCTCTCGATCGGGTTACTCTCGACCGCTTTCGCCCAGGACGACAGCGGACTGCTGGATCGTGCCGTTGAAGATGTCTCGCCTGGTTTCGACCGACGCCCCAGCGGCGTGGTTGAGGATCAGCGCGAGGACGAGGAATTCGACATTGAGGCGCACGACGATACTCCACTCGGTGTCAATGTTGCTGCCCTGCGCCTCATTGCCCATCAGAACCAAGTCGAATCGAGTGCCTGGCCCGGTGAGCAACTGATTCGTTTCCATCCTGAATTGGAGACACCTGAAGATCTGGAGGCTCTCCTGCAGCCGTATCTCGGCCGACCGATTTCGATGCGACTGCTGGCTGAACTCTCTCGCGAGATCATTCTGGCTTGGCGGGCGAGCGACTATCCTCTTGTCGACGTTTATTACCCCGAGCAGAATATTACCGAGGGGAAGCTCCAAGTTGTCGTCCGCGAGGCCGTTCTCGGTCAGAAATCAGTCGAGCATAGCGAACTCAGCAAACCTCAGTATCTCACCGGCCAGCTTCAAGTCGAGCCGGGCGACCGAGTGAATCGTCGTCAGATCGAGGCTGATCTCGATTGGCTGAACGAGCATCCGGCCCGGCGTGTCGATCTGATTTACGAAAGAGGAGAAAAGGACGGGAGCACCGATATCATTCTGATCGCAGAAGAGGAAGACGCTTTTCAGGCCTACACCGGCATCGCCGACACGGGGCTTGAGCTGACCGGGCGAGAGGAGTGGTCAGCCGGTTTCACCTGGTCGAATCCGTGGCAGACCGAGCAAGTGATCGGCTATCACTATGGGAGTGATGTGGATTTCGATTCGATTCATTCACACGCTCTCGTCTACCAGAACTTCCTGCCATGGCGGCATATCCTTCGAGTGACCGGTGCCCATGTTACCTCCGATGGAGAGTCCGAACTGATTCCAGGTATTCCTGTCGGGATCGACGGCGTGAGTTCGCAGGTGAGCCTCGATTATCGCATTCCACTCCCACGGATGGAACGCTTCCGCAGCTATCGGCATTATTTGACTTTTGGTTTTGATTGGAAGCAGACGAATTCCGACCTGGAGCTGGGCGGAAGCACGCTGTTTGGGTCGGAAATTGAAGTTGGGCAATTCCGGCTTGAATACGAAGGCAGCTTTCCGGATCCACTCGGTTACACCTTTTTTCGTCTCGGCTGGGTCGGCTCTCCGGGGGATCTCTTTGGTGCCAACAACGATGTCGCCTTTCAGCAGGCCCGAGCCGGAACTTCCGCGAGTTACCAATACTTCTTTGCTGAGGCCGAAAAAACGGTCGATCTTCCAAATGACTGGCTGCTGGTGGGTCGGGCTCGTTTTCAGGCGACTGGTGATCGGCTCGTTTCGACCGAGCAACTCTTCGCTGGAGGGTATCGATCCGTACGGGGGTTTGATGAAAATGTTGTCCGAGCCGATCAAGGTGCGGTCGTATCGGTGGAGTTTAGGAGTGCGCCTTTTGAACTCCTGAATCGTGTCGCGCCGGAGTCGCCGCTGGAAGAGACTTGGCGCGGACTTGCGTTTTTCGATGCCGCAGCGCTGCGGATCAACGATGCGACCGGCACTGAATCCAGTGCTTCTCTCGCCAGTGTCGGTCTCGGGGTTGAGGGTAAAGTTGCCGACCACCTTGTTGCCCGATTAGCCTACGGCTGGGTAATCGCCGACAACGATGTCGCAGGGGACCTCGACAGCGGTCGCTGGCATTTTGGAGTGACTTGGTTCTACTGATAAAATCGGCTCTCGGAATGGGTCTTATGGAAGTTTTTATGGGGTCGTTTTTGACTTTTGGAGACTCCTCGACTAGGGCTCGAAGCGTAAATTCCAGCGTTCCTACTAAGCTTTTTTGTCATGGCTCGACCTCACATCATCATTGGCACCGATCACGGTGGATTTGACCTGAAGGAAGCTATCGTCGCGCATCTCCGGACAGCGGGCTATGAGGTCGACGACGTCGGTAGTCACTCCAAAGACTCAGTCGACTACCCGGATTATGCTCAAGCTGTCTCCGTGAAGGTGCTCGCGTCACCGGATAGCCTCGGGATTCTCTGCTGCACCACTGGAATCGGGATGGCGATCGCGGCAAATCGGTTCCCCGGGGTCCAGGCGGCTGTGGTCACTGATGCAGGTCTCGCCGAGAAAACCCGGATCCACAATAACACCAATGTTCTTTGTCTCGCTGGGGACTTCACCAGTGCCGAAGAGAGTTGTGAGATCGTCGATGCCTGGCTCGGCGCAGCTTTCGAGTCAGATGGTCGCCATGGACGTCGCGTTGGCAAGATGAACGCGTGCGGTGCCGCCACCAGCGCCCCGAACCTGGCGGTCACTGATCCGGCAATCTACGATGTCGTGATTCGTGAGGAAGCGCGGCAGTCAGGGAACATTGAGTTGATCGCTTCCGAAAATTTTGCGTCGAAAGCCGTCCAGCAGGCTCAAGGGAGTTGTCTTACCAACAAGTATGCCGAGGGTTACCCAGGCAAGCGCTGGTATGGCGGCTGTGAGATCGTCGACGAGGCGGAGACGCTCGCGATTGAGCGGGCCAAGGAGCTTTTCGGTGCTGGTTTTGCCAATGTCCAGCCCCACTCTGGATCCCAGGCGAATGCGGCCGTCTACTTCAGCGTGCTGGAGCCAGGCGACAAAATCCTGACGATGGATCTGAGCCACGGAGGTCACCTCACTCACGGCCATTTTGCCAATTTCTCAGGAAAGCTCTACGAAGTGAAACACTACGGAGTCACCGAATCAGATCAGAAGATCGACTACGATCAGCTTGCTGAAGTGGCGAAAGAGTATCAGCCGAAAATGATCACGGCTGGAGCGTCGGCCTACTCGCGCCAGATCGATTTTGCGCGGATGCGTGAGATTGCCGACTCGGTTGACGCATACCTGTTCGTCGACATGGCTCACATTGCCGGTCTGGTTGCTGGAGGAGCGCATCCTTCGCCACTTGAGCACGCTCATTTTGTGACGACGACGACCCACAAAAGCCTGCGCGGTCCTCGCGGCGGGTTGATTCTGACCAATCACGCAGATCTCGCTAAAAAAGTCGACTCGATGGTTTTCCCTGGAGTGCAGGGTGGTCCGCTCATGCACGTGATCGCTGCGAAAGCGGTCTGTTTTGGCGAGGCGCTCAAGCCAGGATTTCAGGAGTATCAGGCGCAGGTGGTGGCAAATGCGCAGGCGCTTGCAGCGAAAATGAAGTCTTTCGGCTACACCATCATCTCCGATGGCACCGAAAATCACCTTTTCATGATCGATCTGCGACCGCAGGGTCTTAACGGCAAGATCGTCCAAGAAACGCTCGATGAGGCAGGTATTACCGTGAACAAAAACTCGATTCCCTTTGATACCGAGAGCCCCTTCAAAGGCGGAGGGATCCGCATCGGAACACCTGCGGTGACGACTCGTGGTATGAAAGAAGCCGAGATGGAGAAGATTGGGCAATGGATTCACGCTGCGATTGAGGCTCGCGATAACCCCGAGAAACTGGAAGAAATCCGGCGCGAAGTCGCCTCGCTCAATGAGCGTTTTCCGTTGCCGTAGGCAGTCTGTTTGTTAGATTGAGAGATCAAAGTGTGGGGCCTCCAGATCTTTCGGCTCGGCATTCTGCTGGCAATTGCGTGGTTGATACGGGACCACCAGATCAAGCT
>JBCCBR010000133.1:0-8314 GCA_039033935.1 Verrucomicrobiota bacterium | reverse complement strand
TGCCCGTGCTCGAAACGCCCCCATCGCCTGTCGCAGGGTCTCTTTGAGATGCCCCGAGGCATCGATTTTTATGGCGATATCGGACTCCTCGGCCAATTTCACAAAAATGTCCCGCGCCTCATTTAGAGAAGATTTTTTCTCGAAATCATTTGGCTGGTCTCCCCGCATCCGGATTCGCTGAAGTCCAGCGTCAACATCGACATCGAGAAAGAGAACCAGATCAGGAATCGGAGCAAAGCTCTCCATGTCGGCGACAATTTTCTGGTAATCAAGACCCCGGCTGCCTTGGTAGGCTGCCGTCGACCAGTAGTAGCGATCGAGAATGACGATCCCTCCCTCCGCAAGCGCCGGTCCGATCGAACGCTCAATATGGTCGCGCCGGTCCAATTCCAACAGCTTGAGTTCCTCTTCGACCGGGAGTCGACCTGACTGAGCGGATTCTCGAAGTTTCATCCCCCAGTGGTTGCTGGTCGGTTCCTTTGAAATCAGGCAGCCGATTCCACGCTCGCCACACCACTGAGCAAGCAGGGCCGCAATCGAAGTCTTTCCGGCACCGTCAATGCCTTCGATTGCCACGAGAAGGCCGCCGTCAAAAGGTCGGATCATAGGTCGATCATGACTGAGCTTTGCGGCACCCTCAACTTTTTCCGGCACCATTTAACTCTTCTCCTTCGAATCGCTGCCACGCTGCTCGGGCACTGCGCTCGTAGCGTCGGTGCTCACGATCGCGAAGCGCGAGGCGTTTTCGCAGAGCAGCCTGACCCGATTCGCTCGGCTTGCGAGACGCCGTTCGCCTAACAGTGGCATAGATCAGTCTGACGAGCGCTTTCACGTCGCTGAGATCGACAAACTCTTCTGCGATTCCCTTCTCAGGCGGACAATTATGATAATTGCCAAGAAGCACTGAGATCCCTGCGGCAGGAACGCCGAACAGATTCATGGGCGTTGCCTCGCAGGCTCCGCCGTCGAGAAGTGCTCGCTGCACCGGGATTTTTTCGGAGGCAGCCGCTTCAATTAAATCTGCGGTGACCGCATCGTCGAAGACACTGAGACGGTCTCCCACTCGAACGACAGGACCTTTCCCAAACTCAGTTGCGCCTCGGGGAGCGCTCGTCTCAAGCGAGACGAATCGAACCCCGCTTGGGAGGGGCCAGGACTTCGCCATCCGAGTTGCGCCAATGAATCCGACCTCCTCCGCGCGAGTAAACAGCCCATAGCAGGTCGCCTCGACCTCGTTTTTCTCCAGTTCGTCAAAGAGGGCGAGAATCGTGGCGCAGCCGACCAGATCATCGCAGACTCTGGCGTGCACTTCTCCGTTGCGCAGGGTAAATGGCTCGAGCTGCCACATTCCGAATTCACCAAACCAATCGACCGGGTGACTTTCGAGCCGCTCCTTCGGAACCCCTCCGAGAAAGACTGGTTCACCGTTATCCCGCACCCAACCGGGGTGATCCATGTGTGCCGCGAAAGCAAGTCGCGGGCGTTTTCGACCCCGACGATACGTGGCAATCAAGTTCCCAAACTCGTCGGTTTCGACCGAAACGTGGCGGTATTCCGCAAGCCGCTCTCTGATGACTCGGGCGACATGATATTCGTGAAAGGGAGCGGTTGGAGTCGATAGAACCTCCCGAAGAAGCGAGACAAAGCGCTGATGATGCATTGCCAAATTCGGTGCGTCCTACTCCGGGATATCGAGGTCAAAGCGTTCGATCTTCTGGTTGCCACCCGGAACTGGGATGATCTGGAGAACAACCGGGACCGCGTCACCCGGAGGAAGACTTCCATTCGAAACGAGCCGCTCGCCCTCTTTGCGAAACTCAATCTCGGTAGGCTCAGCACGATCTCCTCCGAGCAATTTCACTTCGAGATCACCAATCGGAAGAGGTTGCCCGTCGGAGTCGACTGCAATGACTTGGAATGTTTTGTCATCTCGAAGTAAAAACTCGATGGCGGGCTCGACTGAGCTGAACAGAAGTCCCCCGTTCGGCCCCATTTCCTGAATCACCTCTACCTCCTCGGTGGCCTCATCGGGTTCATCGTGATCATGCCCACCGCAACCATGAGGTCCGGTATGCGCGATCAACGCCATCGCAGGAATGAAGAACTTCAGCATCCTGGAATGACACGTCCATCCACCGAAATGACAACCGAAATTTCCGAGGGAGTGCCGCGTGGACAAGCCCGGAGAGTAGGCTACCCTCAGCACCCATGTCACTGGCAAAAAAAGCTCGCTATCGGCTCGAGTGGATCGGCTTGAGAGGGCTTGCCTCGACCATCCCGCTACTTTCGCGAAGAGCCGCCCATCGGCTCAGCCGTGATCTTGGCTCGATTGCCTATCGCGTCGACAAGCGAGGACGTACTACAGCGCACGCGAATCTCGGGCTGGTTTTTCCAGAAAAGTCCGAAGCCGAAATTGCCGAACTCGCAAAAAAATCGTTTCAGAGCTTTGCCCAGACGTGATCGATCAGTTCTGGAGCCCACGCCTGAGAAAGGATGGCTGGGAAAAATACTGCGAGATCGAGTCGGACTACCTTGAGGCCATCGATGCCGCCCGCGAAACCGGGGCGATCTGGGTGACTCCGCACTACTCCAATTTCGAGTGGATCGCTCTCGTGATGGGTTTTCGCGGCTATCGTTTCACGATCGTGGCGCAGGACTTTCGGAATGCCAGTCTCACCGAGATCTACAAAAAAAATCGGGAAATCTCAGGCCACGAAGTCATCCCGCAGCGGGGCGCTCTGATGCGTCTTCTAAAAAGTCTGAAGCGCGGCGGCCACGCTGCCTTCCTCACCGATCTCACGATTAAACCCTCAAAGGCTGCCACGATCATCCGCTGTTTTGGCCGCAAAACATGCGTCACCGCGATCCACGCCGAGTTGATGAAGCGGACTGGCTTACCCGTCATCCCCGGCATCTGTGTCCCAAAACCCGATGGCACTTACCGCCTGATTGGTCTCGAACCTCTCAAGTTCGGCCCGGAGGACAACGAGCAAACAATCGCCCAGGCCTGCTGGGATGCGATCGAACCCTACATCCTCGAAAACCCAGCGCCCTGGCTCTGGATGTATAAGCACTGGCGCTATCAGCCTGCTGGAGAGGAAGCCGATTACCCAGCCTACGCACACGCCGACCATCGATTCGACGAAGTGCTTGCTCGCACGCCGCTTGCCTGATCGACTCGATCGCGACTGGCGTTGCATCCGCTCGCTCCCGCCATTACCCTGCCGCTGGAGTCCCGCATGAATATCATCATCGTCGGTGTCGGTGAGATCGGCACGCACATCGCCCTAAGCCTCGCGGCGGAGAAACATTCGATCGTCGCAATCGAAGCGTCTGAATCAGTCGCCGCCGATCTCGAAGGCCGCATCGATGCCCGCGTCGTGGTTGCTGACGGTACTGTGCCGAGCGTGCTGATCGATGCCGGGGTCGCTGACTGCGATCTCTTTCTCTCCCTCACCAGTGACGACAACATCAACATCGTTGCTGCCTCAGTCGCAAAACGGCTTGGCGCGCAGAAGGTCATCTGCCGGGCCCATCCTGGAATTCAGAGAGAGAGCCTTTTCGTCAGCTTCGAAGAGCATTTTGGGATTGACTACCTCTTCAGTTCAGAACGACTCGCCGCAGTCGAAATGGCGAAATATGTCCGGAACCCAACCTCGGCGATGGTGGAGGAAATCGCTCGTGGATTCGTTGAATTGCTGCAGGTGAAAGTTTCACCTCGGAGCAAGCTCGTCGGCAAATCTCTATCGGAACTCGATTTCCCGCCCCGGGTCCGAATTGGCGCGCTCACGCGCGGGCGCCGCACCATTGTCCCCTCCGCTACCGACGAGCTGGAGGCCCACGACCGGGTGCTCCTCTTCGGAGAGCCGACCCGCCTCCGGGAGACTGCCCTGCAATTACAGAATCGAAAAGAACGACACCACGACAAAGCCAACATCGTCATCTTTGGAGGGGGTGAGTATGGCTTTTCGCTCGCGCAAATGCTGGAGAGCTGGAACTGTCGGATTCGCATCTTCGAGCGAGATCCCGAGCGATGTCAGGAGCTGACTGAGCAGCTCGCGAACGTGACCGTTCTCAATGCAGACGCGACATCGGTCGATGTGATGCGAGAAGAGCAGATCGGCGAGGCAGATTTTTTCGCCGCCGTCACTCGAGTCGATGAGGACAACGTGATGTCCTGCATTCAGGCGCACAGTCTTGGAGCACAATATTGTCTACCGCTCATTCACCGAGCCGATTACGCCGAGGCAATGACAACCTACGGAGACCGCATGGGCATCCTTGCCGCGGTCAGCCCTCGCGATGCCACCCAAAAAGATCTTTCTCGTTTCATTACCTCGGATCGATTTCACCTCATCCAGCGACTTGAGGGTGTTGAACTGATTGAGTCGGCTGTCAAACCCGAGGCGGACATCGTAGGAAAGACGGTCCGCGAGATCACCTGGCCGACTGATTGCGTCCTCGTCGCCGTGCTCCATGGCAGTCGAGGGCAAGTTCCGGCGGCAGATGATGTGATCGAGGCGGAGGACAGCCTCTACGCCTTGGTTCGACCCCGCGCCAAACGAGCCTTTTTGAAACTGCTCTCAGACGGATGAATTTTCCGATCGTCTTCCGAGTCCTCGGCTTTCTCGCCTTGCTCATTGGAATCGCAATGGGCACCTGTTGGGGATACGCCATGCTACTGCTTCTCCTTGAGGGCGAGAGCCCTGCCGGAATCAGCGCCGCTCGTGCGCTCGGTATGTCGGCGAGCATCTCACTTGGCCTCGGCGCCTTCCTGGTCCTGACGACATGGCGCGCCAAGACTGAGGTGCTGAGGCGAGAGGCAGTTGCGATTGTCGGGCTGAGCTGGATCGAGGTCGGCCTTCTCGGAGTCTTTCCCTACTTGCTGAGCGATCCGGGGCTCGGCTACATCGACTCACTCTTCGAATCCGTTTCTGGTTTCACAACCACAGGATCGACCGTGATGACTAATATCGAGGTATTTCCTCGAGCCATCCTGATCTGGCGATCCTTGAGCCAGTGGCTGGGTGGTATTGGCATCCTCGTAGTGTTTGTCGCGGTGTTGAGCCTGCTAAAAGTGGGAAGCCGTTCGCTTGTTCAAAACGAGTCTAGCCTCAACATTTCCGACTCCGGTGCCACTCGGATCCGCGACGTCGCTCTCTCTCTGCTCGTCATTTACGTGTCGCTGACTACGGTCTGCGGAATTGGGAATTGGCTACTCGGGATGAGCAGCTTCGATGCGATCGCCCATGCCATGACCACGATCGCGACCGGCGGGTTCAGCACCCGCAACGCAAGTATTGGTGCGTTTGATAGTGTTCCCATAGAAATCTGGATCGGCATCTTCATGTTCCTCTCTTCGATCGGTTTCATGCTCTATGTGTTCGTGATCAAGCGAAACTGGTCCCGCCTCCGCGCTGAGGAAGAGGCCAAATTCTACGCATTGCTGATCGCGGCTGCGATCATTGCGATCGCTGCCGATCTGATGTTTGCGACTGAGGAATTCACCTTCCTCGAGGCGCTCGAAGACGCTTTCTTTAACGTTATTTCGATCGGCTCGACCACGGGCTTCGGCGTCGGTGACTACGATGGCTGGCCACTCTTTTCGAAGATGCTTCTTATCGTCATGATGCTCGTGGGAGGCTGCGCCGGCTCGACCGCCGGTGGGATCAAGATGAATCGCGTGATTCTCTTTTTCAAAACCACCAAGCGTGAGTTGATCCATTCCTTTCGCCCGTCACAGGTCTTCCAGATCAAACTGAACGGGACTCAGCCTGATGAACGGGTATTCGCGACGACCTCATTCTTCATCGCCCTTGGATTCACCTTTTTCGGGGGAGGCGCTCTGATCGTCTCTCTACTAGAACCCAAGCTCGACCTGATCTCGGCGGTGAGTGTCGTCGGGGCGACTCTCTTCAATATTGGGCCGGGATTTCAAGCGGTTGGCCCGACACAGAATTTCGCCTTTCTCGGCTCTGATACAAAGGTGCTCTGCTGTTTTCTGATGATCCTCGGTCGCCTCGAATTTTTCGCGCTCCTTGTGCTTGTCTTGCCGACTCTGTGGCGTCGCTACTGATTTGTCTCCGATCTCCGCCTATGTCCGGCATCGACTTGACCACTTCACTCGAATCAGTCTCGGATTCACCGTTCAACAAAAAGACCACCGATGCGCTCGCCAAACTCGGCCTCTCCACAGTTGGCGACCTGCTCGAACACTATCCGAGACGCTACGAAGATCGCCGCACCTTTCATCAATTCCCGGAGGGCCCGATGGAGACTGCTGTATGCCTCCATGTCGAGATCATCGATACCGAGCGGAAGTTTGGTCGAAAAGGTAGGGGCAGTCAGTTTTTCGAAGCGACCGTCGAAGCAGTCGGAGGCGATGCTCTCGGAAATCGGATCGGGCTGCGGTGGTTCAATCAACGCTACCTCCACAAGGTGCTGCTGGTCGGACATCGACTTGTCATCTATGGGCAACCAAAACTGAGCGGTCGTCGACTGGTGATTGATCATCCCGATTGGGAGATCATTGACCACGATATCGCCGAGGCAGAGGCCCACATGGGTCGTCTCATTCCGATCTACAAAGCGACTGCCGGGGTGAATCAAAAAACGCTGCGCGAGCTGGTCTGGCGCTCGCTTTCGATGATCGGCGACGAGGCCATGCCTGACTGGCTTCCCCCCGGCAGCGCTGGAGATGGCCAGACCCGTGCCGCTGCGATCCGTGCCGTCCACTACCCATCCGAGAGCGGAGAGATCGAGGCCGCTCGCCGCTATCTCGCTCTCGAAGAGTTCACCCGGCTGCAAATGACCCTGCAGCAACGCCGCCGCGAGCGACTCGACTCCGGCGGATTAGCGCGCCCCGGCAATGGCGAACTGGTCGATCCCTTTCTCTCCGCTCTGCCCTTCGCCCCGACCGAGGCCCAGCGACGCGTCATCCGCGAAATATCCACCGACCTCGCCAGCGGCCGACCGATGATTCGACTGCTCCAGGGAGATGTTGGAGCCGGGAAAACTCTTGTCGCTGCCGCCGCCATCTTTCAGGCACTGGAGACAGGCTGCGATGCCGCCCTCATGGCACCGACCCTGATCCTCGCTGAGCAACATTTTCTGACCTTCCAGGAATACTGCGAGCCGCTCGGGATCGAGGTGCGCCTCGTCACCAGCGACCGCGAGGCCGGTGGCGATCTGCCGCTTTTTTCCGGCAGCAGATCCGGTAGTCACGGCAGTCTCACCATCGGCACCCATGCCCTGCTCCACGGTCGCGGTAGCTTTGAAAACGGGCTCGGACTCGTCGTCATCGACGAGCAGCACAAGTTTGGAGTCGAGCAGCGGCAGAAGCTGATCGACCGAGGCGATCGCGCCGATCTGCTCGTGCTCACCGCTACCCCGATCCCGCGCACGCTGACCCTCGCCTTCTATGGCGATCTCGATGTTTCGATACTCGACGAGCTTCCGCCCGGCCGGGGCAAACTGATCACCGGGATCCGCAGCACCGACCAGACCGACGATGCCGCCGCCTTTCTCAACCAGCAACTCGATGAGGGCCGACAGGGCTACCTCGTTTACCCCCTGATTGACGAGTCCGACAAGCTCGTCGCCTCGGCCGCCACTGCCGAGTATGAGAAATGGCGAACCCGTCTCGGCCAGCGCCGGATCGCACTCCTCACCGGAAAAACCTCTGGCGAAGAAAAAGAGGAAACCATGTCCTGCTTTCGCGATGGCGAAATAGACCTGCTCGTCTCCACCACCGTGATCGAAGTCGGCGTCAACGTGCCGAACGCCACCGTCATGCTCATCTACAACGCCGAGCGCTTTGGACTTTCGCAGCTCCACCAGCTCCGCGGCCGCATCGGGAGGGGCGAGCACAAGAGCTATTGCGTCTTGATGATCCCACCCGAAAACGAAGAGGCCCGGGCCCGTCTCCAGATTCTTGTCGACACCAGAGATGGCTTTCGAATCGCTGAAGAAGACCTCAGGCAACGAGGTCCTGGAGAAGTGTTAGGCACCCAGCAAAGCGGACTGCCCGACATGGCCTTCATCGAGTTTCTTGGGGATAGTCTGCTGGTGGAGCAGGCAAGGAAGATTGCGTCCGCAGATAGCTTCGATGGGTGATCCGCAGATTACGCAGATTTGCGCAGATTGCTTTCGGGGGCAGTACGGACGAGGCGCTTATGCTGGAGGCTTGGAGTTCCGAAATTGAGGAGGAGGCCGCGCTGGAGTCCAGTTGCTCGAAGATAATTGATGAGCTGAGATTCCTCTTTCCCTCCAATCTGTTGGAGTGCTTTGAGTTCAACTATGACTTCGCCGTAGC
>JBCCBR010000132.1:0-8320 GCA_039033935.1 Verrucomicrobiota bacterium | reverse complement strand
TGACCAATCGGGACGACTTCGAGCCGCTCCTTCCTCGCAACTGGATGATGGCAATAGAGGAAAAGGAAGACCTCGCTGCATAGCCGCAAGAGTTAGCATAGCTCTAGCAAAAATGTTCAGGAGGCTTGGTTGATCGCTTACCTGCTGACTGACCCCGTGCTTTTGCAATCACCCGCCGAGGCTCCGCAGGCCGATTTCAAATCGCCTCTCCTTGATCTTTCTGATTCGGGAGCGAAAGGGGAGACATTTGTCTCAGGAGGAGCTCGTCTTCCGGCAGTCACTGTCTTCAGCGTGAGCGACCGAGGGCGATTCGGTCGACGAGAAGATTTTGCAGTTCCTCCACTTTATCCGGTTGGGCTTCATAGAGGTCCTCGGTTTCGTAAGGGTCTTCAGCGATGTGGTAAAGCTGACCGGAGATCGGCTGGTCGAATCGCCAGGGTTGAGTGACGATCAGGGGCGCAGCGTCTGGGGTCTTGGGACCGCCGGACCCCTTGGTGCCAAGGATGAGTTTCCAAGCTCCTTTGCGGATGGCGATCGCACCGATGCTGGATTGGGTAATGAGATCTTCGCGGGCTGATGCGTCGGTCTCACCGAAGAGGAGGGGGAGCTGATTGAATCCGTCTTCGGCAGCCCATTTAGGGAGTTCTTTGCCGGTGAGGGCGGCCAGGGTAGGGAGGATATCCGTTAGAGAAATGAGCCCGTCGCTGACACGGCGGGCTTCAATTTTTTTGGGCCAACGGGCAAGAAGCGGGACGCGACAGCCACCATCCCAGGTGTCAGACTTGTAGCCACGATAGGGGCCCGCTGCACGATGGGTGGTGTCAGGGAGATAGCGCCCCGGGGAGATAGGACCATTGTCCGAGGAGAAGAAGATGAGTGTGTCGTCGAGGATCCCGTGCTGCTCGAGAGCCGCGGTGACTTTGCCGACACTTTCGTCGAGCCAGGGGATCTGGTCGCCACGGCGGCCGTCCTTGCTCGTGCCTTTGAAACGCTTTGGTGCCCGGGTGGCGTCGTGAATTGCGTTGAGGGGAAGATAGATAAAAAAGGGATCGCCAGCGTGATGCTTTTTCCAGTCGCTGAGGAAGGCGAGGCATTCTTTGACGTGAAAGTCGTCGACGCTGTCTCGTTCAACTGCCGGATCACGCATCATACCTTGCGCGTCGAGAGCGGGAGTGCCGATGACCAGTTCGTTGCGAATGAAGACGGGGACTCGGGTGCAGTTGGAGGGGGTGATGAAGGCTGTGTCAAAACCGAGGTGAGTGGGGCCAACCGTGACAGGGGCCGTATGGTCGATGCGGGCTGTCACGACAGCGATCGCCTCTTGAGACTTCACCCAGATCTGGGTGCCCCAATGCCAGTCACCGGGATCACCGACGACGGGAACCCAGTCGAGACCGAGATGCCATTTGCCAAAGACTCCCGTGCGGTAACCCTGGTCCTGAAGAAGCGAAGCGATGGTGACGCGGCCGGGTCGGATAAGAGATTTGCCGTAGGCGGGAAGAACGCCTTCGCGAAGCTCAGTGCGCCAGCAATAGCGGCCCGTGAGAAGCGAGCATCGGGTTGGTGTGCAGACGGCGTGTGGGGTGTGGGCGTTTGTGAAGCGGGCTCCTTCGTGAGCGAGGCGGTCGATATGAGGGGTCTTGGTGACGGCCTCCGAGTTGTTGCAGGAGGCGTCGCCCCAACCGAAGTCGTCAGCGAGGATGATGACGATATTTGGTTTCGTCTCAGCGTGTGAAGGGAGTGCGGTGCCGAAAAGAGTGGCTAGCGTGAAAAGAAACTGGCGGAGAGTCATTTCAGATGATGAAAAAAGAAAAGGGCACTGGAGAGTTCCTTTGTCGAACTCGCTCTTCGCTCACGATTTGGTCGAATGGCTTAAAGATGGGAGAGCTCCAATTGTCGGAGTCTGACTGCTAGTTCCGCACAACGTCAAGCACCGGTAGAATTCCGCGATTGCCGATGAGGGCATCATCCAGTTCATCCACTCTTGGTAAATGCAAAAAGGGCGTCAACGGGCTGCTCTTGCCGGGTGACTTGCGATTGCATCGGCTGACTGTGAAGGAGATCGAACGACTTTTCTTATCAGGGGATGGGTCAAAGTCTGGCAAAAAACGATAGCCGTCATTCACCGCAATTTCGCGCCGTGGAAAAAGAATTGAGTGAACGGGCAGACCGCTCAATCATCCCGCCATGATCGATCGATTCAAAACCGGGTTCTGGCTGCTCGCGACTGTCTTCCTCCTGACGCCGACTGCGAAAGCTGAGCCCCGCCCTAACATTATCGTAATCATGACCGATGACATGGGCTACTCAGATCTTGGTTGCTACGGCTCGGAGATTGAGACGCCTCACCTCGACAGCTTGGCAGCGGGTGGTATTCGCTACACCCAGATGTATAACACCTCGAAGTGCTGGACTTCGCGGATCAGCTTGCTGACAGGTCTCTATCATCAACGGAGCGATCGCGATTTCCAAAACACCGCCCTCATCGGCGAGATGCTGAGACCGGCCGGCTACCGAACCTGGTGGTCGGGAAAGCATCATGCGGGCTTCAATCCGCACGAGCGAGGGTTTGATCACTTTTCTGGATTCCTCGGCGGGGCGATCAACTTTTGGAATCCGAGTGATGTTGCGCGGGTGGGGGAACCTCTTCCCGGTTGGCGAGCGAGCTACACTTGGGCTTTCGACGAAACCTTAGTGAAGCCGTTTGTTCCCGAGAAGGGCTTCTTCGCGACCGACGATTTCACCGATTGGGCGCTTGATTGGCTCGACGAGGAACGCGGCGAAGACGAGCCCTTCTTTCTGTTTCTTGCCTACAATGCCCCCCATTGGCCGCTGCATGCGCATGCGGAGGATATTGCCAAATACGAAGGGGAATATGATGCGGGTTACGCGGCGATTCGCAATGCTCGGTATCAGCGGCAGCTCGAGATGGGGCTCTTCAAGGCCGGGACGGCGCTACTGAGCGAGGCAGAACACGCTGACTGGACTTCACTGTCAGCCGACGATCGAGAAGCCGAGGTGCTGCGCATGCAGATTCATGCGGCGATGGTCGATCGAGTGGATCAGAATATTGGTCGCCTCATCGAGAAGCTCAAAGCCGAGGAAGAATTCGAGGACACCCTGATCCTTTTTCTGGTCGATAACGGGGCGAGCCATGAGCGACCGAAAAGTGAGAAGAAAGATGTCGATGCGCCATGGGGCACAGTTGGATCCTTCGAGGCGATCGGCCAATCGTGGGCCAACGTCGCCAACACGCCTCTGCGTCGATGGAAAATTCAGGGACTTGAGGGCGGGATCAATACCCCGATGATTGCCCACTGGCCGGCCGGTATCACGACAGAGCGAGAAGCGATCGTGCGCGACCCGTGTCACCTCGTCGATCTGGTGCCGACTTTTTTTGAATTGGCCGGCGACCGGGCAACCTATCCGGAGGGAATAAACCCACCTGATGGAATTAGCCTGGTCCCAACGCTTGGGGGCGAACAGATGAATCGTCCTGACCCGATCTTCTTTCAGTATGGAAGCTGGCAGGTGAACCGAGATGGCCGATGGAAACTGGCTCAACGCAAATCCGATCTCTGGGAGCTCTACGACCTGGCAAGCGACCGCACCGAAATGGAAAACCTCGCCCAGCGCCATCCGCAACGCGTTGCAAAAATGGCAGCGCAATGGGAGGCTTGGTTTGAAGACTGCAAGGGCACACCTTTTGAACGTGGCTCGAAGAAGTCGAAAGAGTGATCGGGAAGATTCGGTCTTTTGTAAAACTGATCCGAAGTGGTATCGGTAAAGGTGACTCTTTCCGCTCGTTTAGGAACTAACACGAGGGGACCTTGAAATCCGCGATCAGATGCCTCAACCCGATACTGCCACGTTTTATGCTTGCCTGTTCGGGACGACGGTTTTGATACCGATCCTGCTCGTCTTTGCTCTTTTCTCAGCGCTTCGCCTCGTTGGGAGACGTTCGATTGCGAGTTTTCTCCTTTTGTCATTTTCTTCGATTCTTCTGATCGCGGCTGTGCTTATTAATCCTGTCAGCAATTGCCTGCTTTTCGTTAGCTCATCCAATGCCCGAGTTGCGGAAATGCATGAGAAGGCAACGAGGGAGGGATTTGTTGGGAAGAGTCTGCAGGAGTTTGCCTCAAGATTTGGTCAGCCAAACTACCGGCATGGTCCCAGGTCCGGTGATTACAATCTCTCTGTCTACACCTGTCGTCCCTGGTTTGCTTATGGCTGGGATGAGCTCGTGGTTCATACTCGGGATGATCTCATCGTTGGTATCTTTATCGACGATTGATCGTCTCGGCTTGTCAGCCCTCGGCAGTGGAGAGCGAGTCGACGCGTGATTTTTTTCGAAGGCTTCCCTGTAATCAGAAGTAACTTCTGAAAGTAAGCGCTATTCAAAATTGATGACGACTCCCCAATCGATTCTTTACGTAGAAGCGCTTTTTGCGATTCCAGGGATCGTTCTCGGAATGAGTCATCTCGTGCAGCCGCAGATGTGGCAGAGATTCTTCAAGGGATTGGCGGCTCGCGGAACGGACGGCGTATTGATCCGGAGTTTCCTCTTCGAACTGTGGCCCGCGATTGGAATCGTCGTCTTTCATCAGGACTGGTCCCTTCCCGGCGTGTTTCTGACGCTTTACGGTCATGCGCTGCTTCTCAAAGTGATCATGAGTTTGCTTGTTCCTCGAATTGGCGTGAAGTCTCTGGAACAGGCCGAGCGGACTGGCACCTGGGCCTTCGTCCCCGCTGGAATCATCCTGACGGCATTGGGATTGATTTGTGCGATTCGGACCGCGCCCTCCTTCTTCTCGTAGTCCGAGCGCTGGTGGGTTGAAGGCGGGCGAACTCAATCGCTGCAGAAGTCTATCCTTGAAGAGAAAGGCAGGATTTCATGAGATGCATTCGACAGGTGATCGGTGATCAGTCTTTGTCGGCTGACGCAGGTATCGCCTCGGAATCTCAATCATGAAATTAGTCAATTTTAGCCTGATCGTCCTGGTTGCGATCACGAGTCAGGTTGCGGTGTCCACGGAACTGGAAAAGCCCAATGTGTTGCTACTGATGGTGGATGATCTCAACACCTGGATGCTGAAAAAGCCTGGTGGTTATCCTGGGGAAGTCGTCGCACCAAACATCAAACAGCTCGCCGCCAGTGGTGTCCAGTTCACCCGCGCCTACGCGGCCAGTCCGAAATGCTCTCCCTCGCGTACGGCCCTGCTGACCGGGGTAGCTCCGTGGAGATCGGGACACACGGATAACGGATTAATCATCAAGGATAATCCGCTGCTGGCTGAGGCAGTTTCTTTCCCCAAGCTCTTCGAAGAGGCGGGATACTACATGGCGACTTCCGGAAAGATCAGTCATGGCTATTCCGATGGCGTTTCGTGGGAAAAGGTCTGGCGACACAAAAGAGATCCGGCCCCTCCGGGCGCGCCGTTGAATGGCTTCGCTACCGCCAAGAGTGGGAAACTGACGGAACGGGATTGGGGCACCACCCATCTGGCGGAGTCGGAGATGAACGACACGCTTGTTGCCGACAGTGCAATCGAGGCCCTCAAGATGGAGCACGATCGGCCTTTCTTCATCGCCTGTGGTCTGTTCCACCCTCACATGCCTTGGTATGTGCCGCAGAAATACTTCGACCTCTATCCGCTTGATGAAATAGAGATTCCCCCGATCAAGGAGGACGATCTTGATGATATCCCTGAACCAGGTCTCAAACTGATCAGCGGCACCTATGCCGAAGCTTTGCAGCACGATCAGTATCGAAAGGGCGTCCAAGCCTACCTCGCGACGACTTCCTACGCAGACGCTCAAATCGGTCGAGTGCTCGAGGCATTAGCCAAAGGCCCCTACTCCGACAACACCATTGTCGTCCTGATGAGTGATCATGGATTTCATGTCGGGGAAAAGCATCATTGGCAAAAAGGAACGCTCTGGGAGGAAGCAACCAATTCGCTTTTGATGTTCCGCGTGCCCGGGATCACAAAGCCCAACCAAGTGTGTGAGCGCCCGGTCTCGTTGATGGATATCTACCCGACACTGACCGAGCTAGCCGGTCTCGGTTTGCCCGCGGCGGTTGATGGAAATTCTTTGGTTGGTCTGCTGAGCGATGTCGAAGCGGAGCACAATCACCCCGTGCTCTCGGCGTATCAAGAGCATGTCAGTGTCAGGACTGAGAACTACCGCTTGATCCGATACGGAGATGGTTCAATCGAGCTTTACGATCGCAGGAAGGATCCTCATGAATGGATTAACCTCTCTGGAAACCCGGAATGCACATCTGTTCGTGAGGATCTCATCAAGCTGCTTCCCGACTTTGAGGTGCCAGAGTATGTCCGTGGTAAAAAATAGAGATCCGATTTTGGAAACGTCTGAGCTCCGATGAATTTGAGAGTGGGGCTATTTCCCGGATTTTGATTGCTTAAGCCCGCGCACAAATTGCCTGCCTTCCAGATTGGTGCCTTGCTCACGTCTCTTGAGGCTCTGGCGCTTGAGATCTCGACTTTGAATTCAATAGGGTTAGGTCTCTCACTTAACCCTATTGAATGGCGTTGATGCCACTGGTGACGTTGGTAGCAGCATTTCCCCAAAGATCCTGGCAAGAGCCGCACCTGGGGGAGTCTCACGCTCCGAAATCGAGTTCGGGGTGGGCTTCGTCGATTGTGCCTTTGTCACGATAGCGACTGGAGCGACAGCGTTCCCCTTCGATGATGGAACTGAAACGCGAAAAGTCGACCTCCCGCTCCCCACTGATAATCGTGTAAGAGTAGTCCGGCCAATGGCGCATCTCTTCACGAGCGTTGTTGAGTCTCAGCTGAAGTTGTTCGGGGGTCTCGGTGCCGCGATTCGAAAGGCGCGCAACAAGTTCCTCGTCGCTCGGTGGAAGGATAAAGATGTCGACCAGGGAGCCGGTGATCATCGGGTCGTCCTGACTCCGGACAAGATTGGCTCCCTGCACGTCGATATCCATCAAGACATCGTTCCCCGCCTGAATGCGAGAGATCACTTCGCTCTTGAGCGTTCCATAAAAATTGCCGTGAACCTCGGCAAACTCGAGAAATTCACCGCGAGTCGCCCGAGCCTCAAAATCTTCCCGCTCCAAAAAGTAATAATCGCGGCGATCGACTTCACCTCCTCGCGGCTGACGGGTCGTCGCTGAAATCGCGTAGCTCGCTCCTTCGTCTGATTCTGAAAAGCGTCGGCACAGGGTGGTCTTCCCCGAGCCGGAAGGGCCGGATACGACGCAGAGGAGACCCTGCCGCTCGAAGTGAAACTCACTCATACATTCGCGAATCGGAGCCGGGGCGGAAGACCGCCACCTACTGGATATTCTGAACCTGCTCGCGAATCTTTTCGAGTTCTGTTTTCGCGATGACTACTTCCTTGGCAATGATCGCGTCGTTCGCTTTGCTGCCGATCGTGTTGAGCTCGCGATTGATTTCCTGACAGAGGAAATCGAGCGATCGCCCAACTGGTTCTCCCGATTCGAGGTAGTTCAAAAACTGATCGCGGTGGCTCACGAGCCGAGCCAGCTCTTCGGTGATGTCAGACCGATCGGCGAAAAGGCCAATTTCCCTTACAATGCGGTCGTCCGTCAGATCGACCGGAAGCCCGGCTTCCTCCAGTCGTGTTAGAAGAGCTTCGCGGTAGGTCGGGGCGATATGGGGAGCTCTCTCCCGGATCTGGCTGGTAGCCCCGTCGAGGAGTGCGAGGCGTTCCCGCATGTCGGAGGCGAGATGATCTCCCTCGGCCTGCTGCATTGCCGAGAAATCTGCTAAGGCTTCATCCAGCAGAACGAGCACCGTGTTTCCGATTGTCTCTGGATCGGGTGGGGAAGATTCCTGCGACCAGATCCCGGGAATACGGAGAAGATCTCCGACCTCGACGGTATCAGAGAGGCCATGGCTGACTGCGAAAGCGCGCAGCTCTGCGAGCGCTGTTTCTGCTACTGCTTGGTCTAATCGTGAGCCTAAGCCACCGCCGGGAGTCGTCGTGGTCGAGATCCGCATTTGGACGCGGCCACGAGACGCAGCCTCAGCGACTTTAGCTCGGATCGCCGCTTCGAGCGGCTGAAGCGCGGGCGCAAGGGAGAGCTGCAGATCGAACTGCTTTCGGTTGACCGAGGAGATCTCGATCTCGATCTGCCAATCGTCAGCGCTGCCGGTGGAGCGGCCGAACCCCGTCATGCTTTTCATAGGAAGCAGGCGGTAAAGGTCTCGGCGAAGCAGCGATCCACGAGGTCGTGCTAACAACCTCAGTCCTCGACGTGATCTCGGATGACCTGTAGCGGACCTTTACCGCCAGCTCGAGTCAG
>JBCCBR010000131.1:0-8412 GCA_039033935.1 Verrucomicrobiota bacterium | reverse complement strand
GTGCCTGGTGCTCTTTGGGAATGCCCATGCCATTGTCTTCTACACTAATGAAGATTTCACGATCCTTTTCTTCCATGCTGATATGAATCTCTGGCTCAGTAGGGTGACCATATTTTATGGCATTGCTGATTACATTATGAAGTGTGGTAGAGAGATGCTCTTTACTGGTATATAGATTTACCGGATACAATCAGCAACGCCCTTACGCGGACTCACGTCGCTACTTGTGCGCAAACCTTCCCAGAGGTGCATCAGATGATGCAGCGGGTTCAGCTGGAGTTTGGTCAGTTCGGAACCGATTTCGATTCGGGCGTCGACACAGCAGATACGACCACTCCAGTCAACGACGCGGGAGTTGTGGGTGGTATCCAGACCGCACCGCTTACAGCCGACGAGGCAGCAGCTCTTGCGGCGGTTGGGATCACTTCAGTCGTAGACCACGATGCTACGGCTGCTGACTACAACGTCACCTTCAACATTGGTGCTACACAGCGTGGTCTAGCCGATACAGAGCCTGTTATCACGTTGACCGCGGCCCAAGCTGATGGGATTTTTCTCCCAAGCGCCGACGGTGAAAAGTATGTCTGGTTCGGAATTGGCCGTGATTGGTCGCTATTGGGATCGCTAGCGCCTGAGCCTCCTGTTCATTTTGGCGATACTGCTGGCGTTCTCCCTGATGAGGTGCACTCACGTTTCGGGATCATAATGCAGGTTGGAGCTAATAACGACGCTGGAACATATGAAGAATTCGAACGCGCGGAATTTCGTCGCGTTAGTTATTGCATTGATGGCGAAGGCTTCGAGACCGGTGACAACCACATCGAAGTTTACTGGGAAGAAGTCTCCGGCCAGTAAGTTCACTTTGCGGGTATCTTGAGCAACCACTTGCTTTCAGATTCACCGCACAAAGACCTGAAATTTAGGGGGCGTCCAAACTCGGACGTCCCCTTTTTAGCTGTATCAGCACAGTCGAAATTAACCTCTTGAGGCGAAGTTTGTTCCGGCGATCAACCGAAAGTAACTTCGACGTGCAGGATGACAATATCCACGTGATGAGCTTTGAAATTGTTGGTCTAGGTAGCCGGAGACATTCACAGGGACTCACGCTTGTTGAGTTGCTTGTCGTCCTAGTGGTCTTGATCGGCGTTGGGGGTATACTGGTCACCACATTCAATCGCGGTGTAACCGTCCGTGGAGCTGACGGGGTTGATCGAGAGGCAGGCGAGGTCGTCACCCTGGCAACGATGAGAGCCGTCCGTGATGCTTTAGTTGGTGCCTCTACAAGCGAGCCCGGTTATCTTCAAGACGTCGGTAGTTTCCGGGATCCAAACAACTTGGAGTCGCCTAATGCCGCCGACCTCGGCTGTTTGATTGACCAGACAATCGCAGGTGAGCCTGGCTTCGATCCCGCGAACAAGAGAGGGTGGAATGGGCCTTACGTAGTCGACGAGGCAGTTCGCTTCGACGGAGACTTTCCAATTGGCAACGGATTTGATGCGACCAACGATTTCACTCCCTTTGCTATCGACGATATCTTGATCCTCGACGGTTGGGGTAACCCTCTTGTCTTGGGTCACCAAAACGGGACGAGATTCTATTGGCTCGTCTCCGCCGGAGACGACAGAAACCTCGAAACCGACATGGACACCGCGCTCGACGCGACCCGCGGTGACGACATCGTCTTATTCCTGCAAACCTCCGACCCAAATCTTTAATGAGACCGTTTTCACCAAATTCATCTAAAGCCTGCAGATCCGGTCTCACATTCGTCGAGCTCCTCGTGGTGCTGAGCATCGTCGCGGTTCTCTCGACTGTGGCTCTGAGAAGCGTTATTGGAACGCTAGAGCAACAAAACTACGACTCCAATCTTACCCAATTGGAGCAAATCGAAAGCGCCGTCGTGGGAGACACCGCAGCCTCTGGGTTTGTTGGTGACATCGGCCGTTTACCGATCGCGATTGGTGCCGATCCGCTTACCCAGCTGCAAGAATTGTGGCAGCAGGGCGTCTTTCCGAACTACGCGATCAACACTCCTGCGGGTGATGCCGAAGTTCGGCTCGGAACCGGATGGCGCGGACCCTATCTCGATCTTGGTCTGACTCGGACGGATGTGACGGACGGATTTGCCAACAGCTTTATTTTCTACCAATCCGACGGCTCAGCAGTAGCTGCCGGGGACACCATTTCAATCATTCAAAGTCTCGGCCTCACCGGAACGGTCGGAGGCACGGGTTATGAGGAAGACGTCGAAACTGTTTTTCAGGCCGACGCTGCTGCTGCAACGGTTGGTGCGGTCGAAGCAGGAGATGTCGGAGACTTTTGGCGGGAGGCTTTGGTTATTCACCTGCGTCGTGACGACGGTCAGGTTTTCGAGACTTCTGACGGGCAATATTTGGTGATACGGGCCTACGGACCTCTCAATGGGATAGCTGGAACTTCTGTGCAAGAAGAGATCGACGTAAGCACAACCATGGCCGTTGACTATTCAAATATTGATGATGGCACAGGCCCAGGGGAGACTCTGATTTTATCGATGTCGGTCCCACGTGGAGCAAAAGCTTTAAGGGCATATCAAGCGGTTACGGCGGTGGCTCCGGGAAGCGAGGATCCTCTTGCAGATAGCGGCACACCTACGACATATGACCGAGTTTCTCCGATTCGACACATCACAGTCGATGATTCAACGTCCGGACCGATAACCTTCACTCTTTCAGTGCCCTAAGACTCTGGATTCTACTAATTTCTTGTGTTCACATGGCACGACCTTCCAAAACCTTTCTGATCGAGGCGGGTGCGACTCGATTTCGAGTCGACCTCACCCAACAGGCAGGTTCCTTTGCGGTTTCTGGAGTGTATCATCCAGAGGCTCCGCCTACCGCGGCTCCGGGGAGCCCTCCGGCGCTTCCGGTCGATGCCTTTGATCCTAGAGGGGGCACGCTATCCTCCGATTGGATAGCACCGTTGTTGAAAATTCGTCCGCGTCCTGCGGCCGAGGTCACGATTTTGAGTGACCAAATCACTGCGGTCGTCGCCGAGATTCCAGCAGGTCCGGGTGAGGACTGGCGGAGCAGCGCGGAAATGGAGGCGCAAACGGTCAGCGGCCTTTCGTCGTCCGAAGCGGTTGTCTCGACGACCCAACTTCCGGCTGAGTCAGGCATGGTTTGTTGCTGGGTAGCCCAAGTGGCGATGCGCGACGTCGCCGCGATGCGAAGCGCGGTCTCAAGCGTCTCCGGAACCCGACTGGTTTCGGTGGGACACCCTGGGGGGATTAAGCTTGATCCGGCAGCAGCTCAGTTGGAAAGCTGGGATGAATATTCTCTATTCCAGGCTGCTGGCAGTGATCGCATCGAGATCCGTGCCTGGAATGGTCCTGACGCTCTCACTGAGGCAAGCGAAGATGGGGCAGTGGCGGCCGCATTGGTCGACCCTGAAAACTCGACGCGTCTACTTCTCGCTTCGAAGGAGTCGCTTCCATCTGCTGAAAAAACAGCCAAGCTCCTAAAGTTCTCAGATCGTCCCAGTGCCGATCAGTGGGCGGCGGCCCTGGCGAGAGCATGTGATCCCCTCACCGGTCAGCTTTTGGCCTTGCCGGTGATTAATGTTCCGAAGCCGCCGCCAACCGCTGCTGCGCTTGCGATCACCTCGGCCCTGATTGCTGCCGCAACCCTGGTTTTATTGGGTGGCCACTATCTACTGAACCAGTTCAACAAGAAACGGCTGGAGGCCAACATCGAAGAGTTGCAAGCACCAGCCCAGCGGGTCGCAGCAGCTCGCACCAAAATCACCGAGCTGAAGCGCGAACTCAAAGAAATCGAAGATGAGCAAGCGGAGGTCGGAGAGTCGGATGTGAACGTCTATGCGCACCGACGTCGCATCGGCGCGTTGCTTGACGGCATCTCCGCCGGGGCCGGTGTCGATGGGGTGGTGGTCATGGAATTTCGCCCTGATGAGCTCGATACGATTATTACCGGAGCTGCTGCGTCTTTTAATGCGCCACAGACTCTCGCCAGTGAAATCGATGAGGCGCTCGCCGAGAATGGCTGGAGGGCCTCGCTCGTGAGACGAACTGCCAAACTGTTGCGGGCCGACGGCGGACCGTGGAGCTATGAAATCCGGCTCAATCCGGGGCGGCCTGTCTCGGTCGACGATCCACCGGTCGGAACCGGTGACGAAGCGGCGCGGGATCGATTCGATCCCCAGGCGAGAGTCGGCGAGACCACCGGGACAGTGGTTTTTTAATTAGCCTACAAGTTAATTTGTATTTCGATCCATGAAGCCTCTTAAGCCCCGCGAGCGGACCCTGCTTTTTGTCGTCCTGCCGATCGCCGCAGTTCTACTAGCTGTTGGCTACTTTCTGGTGCTGAACAAATCCGACCAATCGGCCCACCCTCATTCTCATTCAACTCACTCCCACTCTCACGACTGAGCCTTTGTTCGATTCCTTTGATGAAGCAGATCACCCCACGCGAACGCATCATGGTTGCCGCTCTCCCAGCCGGCATCCTTCTGCTGGTCTACTTCTTTTTCTTTGCGCGACCGGATGGAAAAGAACTCCAAGACTTGCGCCGTCGGGTCGGAGTAGCTGAGGGACAGGTCCCCCCCGCCCAAGTGCAGGCTGAGACTTCTTCCGAGCTCGTCAGGCTGGAGGCAGAGGTCGGGCAAAAGCGGGAGGCAGCCCGCGAGCGGCGCGAGCGGAACGAGGCCATCCAAGAGTTTTGGGAAGACCCTGATGCCCGGGCCAGAAGCGGAGAGTTTATTGGGAATTTGCTGGCTTCGAATGGCGTGGTCCTCGTGGAAGAGGCGGTTGCTTCGGATGAAGATTCGCAACAGTTCGCTGATTTGTTAAAACCGCTCCCCTCTGCCGAGCTTTGGCGTCTTCGCCTCGCTGGGAGTTATGACGCGATGCGGCGCACCATCTCGGCAATTGGAAAAACCAACCTTCCAATCGTGCCAGCTGGTATCGAAATGGAAGCCAAAGTCGAGGGCAATAAAACCATTCACCTCTGGAATCTCTGGATTTGCCGATGAGTCAATCGGGAGCAAAACAGGAAAACTCGACGGAGGGGGAAATCCCTTCGTCACCCTCTGCTCTGCTCGACCGGTTTTTGAGAACTCTGATGGAGATCGAGGCCTCCGATCTCCACCTATCCCCCCGCAACCGACCGCTCTTTCGGCTGAGTGGCAAGCTCCAGGAAGTCGATGCCTTTCCCGACGTCCTCCGGGAAGAGGAGATGGAGCAGATCGCGGAAGTGCTCGCCGGCGAAAGTCTCGAGACGGCGATGCCAAGCTCCGGTGCTCTCGATGGGGCGTTGACTGCAGGCGACAATGAGGAAGGTCGTTTTCGTTTCAACATTTACCGGCGACTTCCCGGACTCGGGATTGCGTTGCGTCGTCTCGAAAATGAATTTCGAAGCCTCCCGGAGCTAGGTTTACCGGAGTCTCTACTGAAATGGTGCGACCTGCCCGATGGTTTGATTCTCGTAGCTGGCCCGACTGGATCAGGCAAA
This sequence comes from Verrucomicrobiota bacterium, assembly GCA_039033935.1. GTDB lineage: Bacteria > Verrucomicrobiota > Verrucomicrobiia > Verrucomicrobiales > DEV007 > Arctic95D-9. The sequence goes on along the minus strand of JBCCBR010000131.1, from coordinate 2,905 downwards.
AGTACCACGCTGGCGACCTTGATTGATCACATCAATCGGAACCGACCCGTCCATGTCATCACGATTGAAGATCCGGTTGAATACCTTCACGTTTCTGATCGAGCGCTGGTCGACCAACGTCAGATCGGGACTCACGCGCGCGACTTTCAGGCGGCGCTCGTGTCCTCTCTACGACAGGATCCGGACGTCATTCTGGTCGGTGAGATTCGGGAGCGTGAGACCATCAAAACCGCGATTACCGCAGCGGAAACCGGACACCTTGTCTTTGCGACCGTCCACGCACCGGACTGCGCCGGTGCGATCCAGCGAATTGTCTCGACCTTTCCGGCAGACGAGCAGCCTGGGGTCCTCCGTCAACTGAGCATGAATCTGCGGGGTGTGCTGACTCAGCACCTAGTCCCAGCCGATGGCTCTTCCACCGCCGAGCGTCATGATTTTAATTCTCGGTCTCGCACGAGGGTCCTGCTCAGTGAGATCCTCCAAGTGACTCCGGCGGTGGCGAATCTCATTGCTAAGGCTCAGTTCATGCACATCCCGTCGACGATGGAAACGGGTTCGCGACACGATATGCAGACGCTGGAGCAAAGTCTTCTCAGCTGGGTTAAATCAAAGCACCTTCTTCTCCCGACCGCGCTCTCCTACACCAAAAATCCAAAGGTGCTCGAACAGCGGATCGCACGGGACTCGATGAATCGGCAGGCGGCCCAGTTCGCGCGGTGAACTGATTTTCGACAAAGAGTAAATTTCTAACACCATGTCTGTCACCGATTCCAGTTCCGACGTCGCGCTTGCTGAGCCAGGCGACTCTCCCCAGGGAAAGGATCTTGTCGAAGCAGGTGCCGCGGAAAAAGAATCGGTTCAGCCGCTCGATTTGGAGGAAATCAAATTCGACCCACGCTGGGCTTTGCAGGTCGCGCCGAGTCTGATGATTCGCCGGCGCTTTCTCCCACTGCTTGAGCATAAAGGGGAGCTGCTCGTCGCGGTTGAGCGCTCGCTTGATAACGGATCGCGACGTGTGCTGGAAAGGCTTTCGAAGTGTCCGATCGAGCCGATCGTCGCCACCGGGGCTTCGATTCGGTCGCTTCAGACGAAGCTTTTCGGGGACCTCCGTGAGGCTGTGGCGATGGATCGCCCGGCGATCGACCCGGCAGCCGCAGCGAGACTGGAGATCGCAGAACCATCCCCTGAGGAGGCGGTCGAAATTTGCGACCAGATCCTCAAAACCGGGATTGTGAGACAGGCGTCGGATATCCACTTCAACGTTCTCCGCGATGGTGACGTTCAGGTCAGGCTTCGGATCGATGGGGTCTTGGCAGATGACATGGTTCTGCCAGCCTCTCTGCGCCTCGCTGTCTTTAACCGGATCAAGGTCCTCGGTGAGCTGGATATCTCTGAGAAGCGTGCGTCGCAGGACGGCTCTTTCCGATTTGAACCGGGCGGAGCTCTGCCGGATATTGAAGTGCGAGTCGCCACGATTCCAGCTCGTCACGGCGAGCGAATCACGATGCGTCTCCTCGCCCGGGAGGAAGGACTTTTGACCCTCTCCGGACTCGGGTTTGAAGAGCAGCACCGGGAACGCTTCGAGCGCGCGATCAGGCTGTCCCACGGCATCATCCTGCTAACGGGCCCAACCGGTAGTGGAAAGAGCACGACTCTCTACGCCGGCTTGAAATACCTGCTCGCGAACAAGCCGGTCAATGCGATGACGGTTGAAGATCCGATCGAATACGAGATCGAAGGAGTGACACAAACCGAAGTCGATGCGAAGCGGCAAAAGGTGTCGTTTGCGACTTCGCTGCGAAGCATTCTCCGACACGACCCCGACGTGGTCATGCTTGGCGAGATTCGAGACCAGGAAACAGCCGAGCTTTCGGTGCGGGCGGCACTGACTGGTCACCTCGTGCTCAGCACCCTCCACACCAACACGGCGGTGGGTGCGGTGACCCGTCTCATCGATCTCGATGTCGATCACTTTCTGGTCGCGTCGGTCTTGAGGCTGGTTGCGGCGCAGCGATTGGTGCGGCGGCTCTGTCCGGTTTGTCGGCAGGAGAGTGCCATCACCGAAAGCGAAGCCCAATCCCTGCGGGATCCTTCCCTGGCAGGGAAGCCTTGTTGGAAACCGACTGGTTGCTTGCACTGTGCCGGACGAGGTTTCGCGGGGCGGACTGGTCTCTTTGAAATTGTGCCGATTGGTGAGGAAGAAGCTGAAATCATCAGTGCCCGCTCAAGGACGGATTCGGTTGAGGCGGAACTGAATCGACGTGCCCGGGCAGCTGGCGAAGCGTCTCTTCTCGCGAACGGAATTGAGAAAGTCCTGGTTGGGGAGAGCACGGTAGAAGAAGTCCTCACCGCGACGCTGGACTTCGCCTGACGTGGGGTCTTCCGGGATATCATTACACGGATCATGAGCTTATTCGAATACACAGCAGAGACCGTCACTGGAGAGACAGTCGCAGGTCGTCTTGAGGCGGACTCCGCCGAAGAGCTTCGCTGGTCTCTGGTCAATCGAGGGCTCGCGCCTCAGGCGGTCCGCGAGAGTGATGCGGGAGCGAGATCCGATTCGTCGGGTCCAGAAATTCTGAGCCCGCGGTCGGTTCATATTGAGCTGACTTTGCGTCAAATCGCCGTGATGCTGCGAAGCGGCCTCACTTTGCTCGCAGCGATCGAAACGGTTATCGAACAGCCCCCCTCGCGTCCGGTCCGCCGCGTCTATGAGGAAGTGCGTCGCAGTCTGGAGAGCGGAAGTTCTTTTGCCGAAGCCCTCCGGGAACACAAGTGCTTCAAGACCAATGTGATCTCGATGGTCGGGATGGGTGAGGAGAGCGGTAACCTCGACACGGTGATCGAGCGTGCCGCCGACACGATGGAGTCAAAACGTCGTAATCAGGCGGCAACGATCACGGCG
>JBCCBR010000130.1:0-8434 GCA_039033935.1 Verrucomicrobiota bacterium | reverse complement strand
TGGTGTCAAGACAGGTCAGGGTAGCGATTTGCTTCGGTCAGATTGGTGGGGTGATCGGGTCTCTCTGGTCGGGTTACACAACAACTGTTGTCGTTGAGACCCTGCCCGAAGCGGTTAACGCGGCGTTCGAGAATGCGGTGCCAGGCGAGACGGTCCTTTTTTCTCCCGGCACGTCCAGTTTTGACCAATATCCCGGCTACGAAGCCCGCGGCGATGCCTTCAAACGTGAAGTGATGAGCCGCACCAGTCTTTCACCAACAACAACACCAGCAAATCTGACCTGAAGACAACCAGGTCTAAACTCCAGCCCAACAAATGCCATGAGCAATCGAAGAAGAAATCGGCGAGTTCAGAAAAAGAACCCGCGCACGAGCTTTCTTGGAAAAGTGAAAGCACAGACCCGCCTCGCCGCTGAGGTAACTGAAGAACAGGATTGGTATCTCGATACGCCTGATGTTCGACTGACAAAGATCTTTTCAGTCGTGTTACTTCTCCATGCAGTGGCGATCGCCGGGATCCTCGCGTTTAAGATGATCGATAAGGCGTCAGATCGTACTGCGGTCACGATCACAACCGCTAATCGAGCTATCGAGAGCGCTGCTGAAGATCAAAGGGAGGTTGCTTCAGAGATCAGCGACCCAACACCAGCATCGATTGCAGTCGAGGCTCCAATCGATGCGCCGGCCCAGTCGCCTCGTCTCACGGGATCTGATGTGGCTGAGCCACTTCGCCTCGATTCGAACAGGACCGACCAATACAGAGTTGTCGCTGGCGATACCCTTACGGAAATAGCCCGGGATAAGGGTGTCAGTCCCGATGCGATCAGGTCGGCAAATAATATTATCTCAGACAATCAGCTGTATCCAGGCCGCGTTCTCACGATTCCCAATTCGAATGCACCGATAGGATCGGAACCTGTCGCTCCGGCTTCTGCTTCTGCTTCAGCGTCTCTTGATCCTGCAGATGCTTCAGTAGTCGATGATGCTCCTGCGCTGGAGCGTCCCACCCCTGTGTCCGTTGATCCCACACCCGCTCCTGAGGTTGCTGCGCCGACGCATCGGGTCAGCTCTGGAGAAACGCTCTGGTCGATCTCTCGTCGCTACAATGTATCTTACCAAAAATTGATGCAGGTGAACGGCATTACCAACCCACAGGCTCTCCAAGTGGGGCAGTCGCTTGTCGTGCCGTCCTCTCAGTAGGCAAACTTTCACAAGGCAATTTTTGATTCCAAGGCATGCATCGTAAGAGTCCGATTCTTTTGCTAGTGGCGGTGCTCGCTCTAATTGTGGTGGGCTTGGTCATGTTGATCAGCACTTCTATTTTTGGAGCGCAGGCTGATGCGGTTGATGGCTATCGCGAAGCGAAGCGCCAGCTCCTTTGGCTTGGGCTCGGCACGGGTGCTTGTATCGCTGGCGCGCTGATCGACTACCGCTTCTGGCAACGATATGTATGGGTCATCTTCACGATTGTAGTGCTCTTGCTAGGCGCCTGCTTCGCCCCCGGCATCGGGATGGAAGTCAATGGGGAGCGACGGTGGATTGGGATCGGGTCTCTTCAAATCCAGCCTTCTGAGTTGGCTAAGCTAACCATGGTCGCGTTTCTAGCCTACTGGTTCGCGCGCTACCCTGACGCGGGGAAACGCTTCGGGCTCGGCTTTGTCTACCCACTCGCGATCGTGGGTGCCATGATCTCTTTGATTCTTTTTGAAGTCGATATTGGCACGACTGCAGTGCTTGCGATTACGCTTGTTTTCATCCTTTTCGTGGCCGGCGTAGACTGGCGTTTTTTAACCGGGCTGACTGGAGTCGGCATGATTGCCTTCCTCGGAATGCTGAGTTACGCGCCGGATCGGGTTAAACGGATCATGGCCTTTATCGACCCTGAAAAATACCGACTGGACGAGGGTTTCCAGCAGTGGATCTCTCTGATGGCGATTGGCTCGGGGGGGCTCACTGGGCGAGGAATTGGGGAAGGGCGGCTCAAAATGCTCTACATGCCCTTCGCTCACACCGACTTCATTTTCCCGATGATTGCCGAGGAGATGGGGCTAATTGTCACGGTGCTGGTTGTGGTCGCCTTTATCACGTTGATGATTTCGGGGGCGGTGATCGCCTTTCATGCGCCTGACCGATTTGGGGCTCTCCTGGGTTTTGGCTTAGTCGCTTTCATTTCGGTGCAGGCCTTTCTGAATATCGGGGTGACGACTTCGCTTCTTCCCAACACGGGTTTGACTTTACCCTTCGTCAGCTACGGAGGGTCGTCGCTGGTGATTGGGCTGCTGGCTATCGGCATCCTCATCAACATTTACCGTCAGGGTTCCCCCGAGTTGAAAGAGGACCGCGACTGGGTCAGCCGAAGGCGGATGACACCACGAATTTAAGCAATTCAGCTACGCTACCGCTACTGGGTGCCCCCGAGCTGGTCGAGAGCGGCCCAAGTATCGTCGGTCCGCGATTCTTCGGCCCGCTCGAGGATATCACTCGGTTTTTCGGCAATAAAGCGGACGTGAGGGCATTCCCGACCTGGTATCAGCTCATGACAGCGGATCGGCTCGGGGAGGGCGAGGAGAAAGTCTTCGCGGATGATTTCGCTGAGGTCGAAATCCCGCATATTCGGATCACGATCGAGTTCGCTCGACCAGTCTCGGAAATTTGCCTCGAATTCCACAAACTCGAGGCAGGTGCCGCACTGGAGTTCAAAGGTTGCGTCCAGCGTTCCTGAAAAAGCGACGACATCTTCGAAGAGATAAATCATCAAATCATACCGAGCTGGGCTCAGCGCTCTGATGGAGTCGTTCGGATCGAGAGCAAAGATCGACGCAGGAAATTCGCCTTTGCAGTGCAGACCCGTTTCAGTGATTTCGTCGATTGAGATATTCATTTTTATGCGAAGAGGCTCCGTTTTTCGGACTCTGCAAGCAAGTGGTTCACAGCTGCGTGCCGGAAGCGAAGATTAAAAGAGACATTGCGACCGCCGCCAACTTCTACTATAGCCCGATCATGAGTCGCTACGCAATTGGTCTGGATTACGGCACAAATTCGTGCCGCTCTCTCTTAGTCGATCTCGACAGCGGAGAAGAGTTGGGCAGCACGGTTTTTCCCTATCCGTCGGGTGAGCTTGGCATCTTGACCGATCCGGGGGATCCCAATGTGGCGAGACAGAACCCGCAGGATTACCTCGATGGGCTCGTCGCAATCATCCGTGGAGCGATCGAGGAAGCCTCCTCCAAACGACCGAATTTTGATCCCGGAGAGGTGGCGGGGATCGGCGTCGACACCACCGGGAGCACCCCAATTCCGGTGAATCAAGAGGGCACCCCGCTCGCACTACTGCCCGAATTTCGGGATAACCTCAACGCCCACGTCTGGTTGTGGAAGGATCACACCGGCCATCGCGAGGCCGAAGAGATCACCTCGAAGGCGAGCGAGCTACGGCCCGAGTATCTCTCGAAATGCGGTGGGATCTACTCAAGCGAGTGGTGGTGGAGCAAACTCTGGCGCTGCCTTCGCACTGACCGCGCCGTGTTTGACGCCGCATATTCCTGGGTCGAGCACTGCGACTGGCTACCGGCCGTTCTTTCAGGCGAAACAGATCCATTGAAGCTCAAACGAGGGATCTGTTCAGCAGGACACAAGGCGATGTTTGCGGATGAGTGGGGTGGTTTGCCAGACAAGGAATTCCTCGCCTCGCTTGATCCGGCTCTCGCCGATCTGCGTGATCGGCTATTCAGCGAAGCGCACAGCTCTGACACAAGGGCGGGCAGCCTCTGTCGAGAATGGGCCGAAAAGCTCGGACTGCGAGAGGGCATCGCGATAGCGGTAGGCGCTTTCGACGCGCACATGGGGGCGGTTGGGGCTGGCGTCAAACCGGGGACGCTGGTGAAAATTCTTGGAACCAGCACCTGCGACATCACCGTGCTGAAAAACGACGCGGACCTCGCGGATGTCCCCGGAGTTTGTGGAGTGGTGAATGGCTCTGTGCTCCCGGGGCACTATGGCATCGAGGCGGGCCAGTCTGCAGTCGGCGACATCTTCCTCTGGTTCGTCAATCACCTCGTGCCGGACAGTTACGGCGCCGACTCCGGAGCAAAATTCTCCGAGATGGAACGACGTCTCTCCGCTCTCAAACCCGGTGAGACAGGGCTCCTTGCACTAGATTGGAACAATGGCAATCGCACGATTCTTGTCGATGTGCTCCTCAGCGGGATGGTCCTGGGGCAGACTCTCCAGACGGAGGCGCACGAGATCTACCGGGCGCTAATCGAGGCGACCGCATTCGGTGCACTCACGATTATCAAACGGATGGAAGAGTATGGCATCGCGATCGACGAAGTGGTCAATACCGGCGGGCTCTCGATCAAAAATGAAACCTTAATGCAGATTTATGCCGACATTCTTGGGCGCCCACTCAAGGTCGCAGCGAGTGAGCAAACGTGCGCTCTCGGTGCGGCCATCTTTGCAGCAGCAGCAAGTGGCAGCGCGACAATTGAAGAGGTGCAGGCGAATGTTTGCGAAATGCGGGATAAGTCCTACACCCCGATTCCTCAGAATCAGGCGGTTTATGAGGAACTCTATCAGCTCTACCGAGAGCTCCATGATGCCTTTGGCACCATCGAATGGCAGGGTGGACTAAGCTCGGTGATGAAAGACCTGATCGCGATTCGGCAAAAACAACGGCAGGGGTAGGAAAGCTCAGATCTGATGCGAGATGACGACGAAAGTCGTCGCTTCGGAGGCATGGGTTCAGCACTCCGGGGCTCAGCAACAAGGTGTTTTGAATCAGATCATCGATTTCGTGGCATGGGACCTGGGAAAATTCCTCTTCGCTCGATGAACGCGAAACTTGCCCCGACCCACCCTTGCCGGTTACGCTACCGGCATGAGACTAGTTTTACTCTTCCTCCTGCTTTCCGTGTTCGTCGCTGGTTCGGGCCGCGCCGACGATCATGTCGGCTTTACCGAACTGACCGAGCTGAGCCAATTTATGACCGAGGGGAACTGGGTGAAGCAAGAGGACGGGAGCTTCAAGTTGGTCAATCGAGAGGGTGAAGAAGGCTGGAAGCGCTATCACCACTATCTGTATCTCAAAGAGACCTATCAGGACTTTGAGTTCGATTTTGAATATCAGCACCCGGAAGGCGGCAATTCAGGTCTCTACTTCCGCATCACTGACACGAGTGATCCGGTGACTCACGGTTGGGAGGTTCAGATTCTCGATTCGCTCGGCAAGCCGGATGCCGAAATGACTCACCATGACAACGGTGGCATCATCAAAACGAAACCTGCCGATACCAACGCGAGCATCGCTCCAGGGGAATGGAATCGAATGATTTTGAGAGTCGAGGGGACGCACGTCCACGTCACGCTGAATGGTAAAGTGGTGCAGGACTTCGATATCACTGAGCAAAAACCAGAGGGTAAGGAATATGCGCCCTTTGGAGCGATTGGGATCCAGGATCACGGGACTCCCTTTGCGGTGCGGAATCTCCGGGTCAAGCGGCTCGGGGAAACGACCGAGTAGCAGCGTTTTCGGTCTGTTTTCAAGATTGAACTGAATCTGAGAGCATGTCTCTACCGCTTGTCGATCTGCAGCGCTTCTTCTGGCGCTTGAAACCTACCCTTAATTGGAAATGAGAGTGGCGCTCATCCTGGTTTCTGCACTTGGGGGGATGATCTCCCTGGGCCATGCCGGATTGTCACCCTTTCCTGACATCGATACCCCGACGCCGGGGAGTCGGGAACTTCCGGATGTGCTGCAAACGGATTTGGTCGATGCGGTGGTGCAGACTCAGGAGTCTTCGGCTGACCGGATCGCGAGACTTTTTAATCGAGATCTCCGCGAGCTCGAAGAGGCTCAGCAGGATATAGTCGACCAACTTGGAGAACTTCCTCGCCAGCTCAGCGACACTCGGCGGGTCAGTGGCTTCGGCTACCTTTCAGGTCGCTCGCCGCAACGCCCCAAATGGGTCCAGATCGATCTCGGTCGTGAGGTCACACCAGACGCGATCGCTCTCTTTCCGGTGACCGCATTAGTCGATGGAGAAGTGGTCTACGGCTACGGATTTCCCCGCGGTTTTCGAGTCGATATCTCTAACGAAGCGGAATTCAGAAATTATGAGACGATGGTCGAGGCTCGAGTGGACGATCCCAAATCCATTCGGCGCTGGCCATACTTCCGCGAAGTGAGCGGCTATTCTGGGCGCTACCTTCGAATCACTGCCACCAGCCTCTGGCGGAGTCCGGGGGCCAGTAGGCAGGTCTTGGCGATGTCCGAGGTGATGGTTCTTGAGGGCGAACGCAACATTGCCGCAGGGAGACCGGTCAGGTCCCTCGACAGCGAAGAACGGGCAAACCAGTGGTCACGACGATTCCTAACCGACGGCCTCACTGAATTGGGTCTACCTCAGTCCACCGAGGAGAGTCCGACTTTTGGCTACCGAGTTGATACAAGCGAACCCAAGAAGGCGAGTTGGGTCCAATTGGATCTTGGTGAGTCGCTTCCGATTGATGAAGTTCAGATCGTCATTGCGGAACTGCCCGATGCGGTTCCTGACCCCACCGCGCGTTTTCCGTATTCAATGCAGGTATCTGTCTCTGAGCATCCTGACATGCGAAATGCGGAAGTCATCGCGAGGATGTCGCCATCCCGACTCGCCCTCGTCGGAACGAATCCGATCGTGCTCCCGACAGAGGATGCCCGCGGGCGTTATCTCAGGATCACTGCGAATTCGGGGGACCCACCTCGTCGGATCACGTTTGCCCTCGCCGAGATTCAGGTGTTTTCCGGGACTCGCAATGTCGCGAGGGACACCACCGTGAGCGCACCCGATGGGAAGGCGGGGACCGGCTGGGCTCCAGAGTTTCTCGTTGACGGCTTTTCCAGTGGTCGGCGGCTCATCACCCCGACCGAGTGGCTCCGGGACATCGACAAACGAAACCGACTGGTGCGGCGCTGGTTCGACAAGGAGTCACTGAGACGCGAGCTGGTCGATCGCACTGTCACGCTGAGTGCCAGCTACCTCGCTGGGACGCTCGCGGCGGTTTTTTGTCTGGTCCTGATTATCCTGTCACGAGGCCGAGTCCGTCGCCGCAAAGATCTTGAGGATCTCAGGCAGAGGATCGCCTCTGACCTTCACGACGACATTGGCAGCAACCTCTCCAGTATTGCTCTGCTTGCCGAACTTGGGAAAACAGAGACTGACGAGCCTGAAATGGTAGTCGAGGAATTGACCGAGATAAAAGCGACCGCGGACAAGACGATCGAATCGATGCGCGACATCGTCTGGCTGATTCGACCGGGCGAAGAGACTTGGCCTCAAATGCTGGCTCGCTTCCGCGAAACGGCCGCTAAACTGCTGCGCGCACACGAATACACCTTCACCGTGGTCGGGGAGGGGCATGGAGATCGTCTGCCTCTCGAGTTCAAACGCGATATCTTCCTGATTTACAAAGAAGTCCTCAACAATATCGTCCGCCACGCTCAGGCTGAAAACGTTAAGATTCACATCGAAGCTTCTCGTTCGCGGATTCAATTGCGGGTCGAAGACGATGGAATCGGTTTCAACAACCTTGACCAGGAATTTCGGGAGGGGAACGGCCTTAGAAATCTGCGGATGCGCGCCCAGGCGATTGGAGGCAGCATAAAAGTGCGGAGCGCGCTGACGGAGGGGACATCGATCCAGTTGATGATCCCACTGCCCTGATTCAACGGCGATTCCACGAAAAGGGCCGACTTTTTAGGTGCAAATATGTCTCCGCACGCCGAAACTATCCCACAAAATACCCATGAGTGAAGACACCGACGCTGCTGACGAATCCAAGGCTCCAACCAAGGTATGGGTTGTGGAGGACAACGAGACCCTGCGTCGCACTGTCGCACGGGTGCTCGATCGGCAGAAAGACATGCAATGCGTCCATCAGTTTGAGCGCTGCGAAGAGGCGATTGAAGCGCTTGTGGCCGGGAAGCGCCCCGATGTGATGCTGTTCGATATTCAGCTTCCGGGGATGAGCGGAATCGAGGGGATCCGACGGATCAAAACAGCGCTTCCTGAGATCGAGATTCTGGTTTTTTCCGTCTTCGACGATAATGAGAAGGTCTTCGACGCGATCTGCGCCGGTGCCTCGGGATATTTGTTGAAGACCTCGAGCATGGGCGAAATTCCAGACGCGATCCGAGAGATTCTTGGGGGTGGGGCTCCAATCAACGGGACCATTGCCCGCCGCGTTCTTGATATGTTCAGCGAGCTGGCGCCTCAGAGCCGCGACTACGGTCTGACTGAGCGGGAAAAGGAAGTACTCGAGCAAATGGTCGAGGGTCTCACCAAAAAGGAGATCGCAGATCAGCTCGACCTCAGCTTTCACACGGTCGACAAGCACATCCGCGGCATTTACAGCAAGCTTCATGTCAATACGATGACCGGCGCTGTGGCCAAGGC
>JBCCBR010000129.1:0-8464 GCA_039033935.1 Verrucomicrobiota bacterium | reverse complement strand
CTGACGGGAGAAGAGGTATTCTCGAGTCCACCGGTCTCGTGGAGGTGGACGACTGCCTAACGGCAATCAATGGCGTCCCGCTCGACAAATCTAGCGGCTTGCGTGCGGTCATGGCTTCCATCCGCGCCGCGAAGTCGCCGCGGGAGTTTTTGGGCCGAAAAGTGATTCATTCGTGACACATTTGGTGCTTTTCCGGTATACATTGGTGTTAGCGCCGTTTTGCGCCCCATTCGTTCCTGTCTTTAATTTCTCATGAAAATCGATTCTCGATCTTCCGCTCTCAGGGCCCTGCTTCTCCTAACAGTTGCGCTCCTGGTGACCCTTTCAGCCAGCGCTCGGACCTGGACCAGCACCGATGGCCGACCACTCAAAGCAATCTTTCTCGGGATCGAAGAAGGTGGTTATCGGATGAAGCTGCAAAATGGCCAGGAAATGGTCATTCCCGCAGATCGCTTCATCAAAGCAGATCAGGAGGCCGCTGAAAGGCTCAACCGGATTGGAGACGACTCCTACACGAAGGCTTCCGCGGCCCGCATCGACCTGCTCCTCGCGACTCAACTGAAGAAAGAAGGTTACTCTTCATTTAACGACCCGCTTCCGGACGACCTTTTTGTTCGGCGGGTTTACCTCGACATCATTGGCCGGATTCCGACTCGGGCCGAATTTCTCGAGTTCGCCGAAAGCGCTCGTCCCGACAAGCGCGAGGCTCTGATCGACGAGCTCCTGCTTCACCCGGGTTTTTCATCGAATCTCTTTAACTACTTCGCCGACATGTATCGGCTCAATGCAGCTGAGGATTTCGTGAATGGCATGAGGATGGACCCCTACCACGAATGGTGGCGGGACCAGCTCAAATCAAACCGACCCTACGACGAGATCGTCCGCGAGATGATTACCGCCAAGGGTAACATCGGTCAAAATCCTGCCTCCGGCTTCTTGCTCCGTGACGCCGGGATGGAGTTCGACGCTTTTGCAAACTTCGGCATGACGATGCTCGGAGTCGATCTCTCCTGCGCTCAGTGTCACGACGACCCTTTCAACGAAGAGCTGTCTCAGGGTGATTTCTACGAAATGGCCGCATTCTTCGGAAACACCCAGCGGACCCTCAGCTACTCCGGGGCCGGCGCGATGATGATGAATGGGCCGGAGGCCACCCCCATGCCAGAGGCACCGGAATTCTGGCGTCCCAGTTTCCTGCAATGGGCTACCGAAAATAAGGGCATCAACCTACAGGACCAGAACAGCAACCGATTCAAATTTTTCGTCAATGCTCTCGGCTGGAACATCGCTGATAATGAGAATCTGGAGACGACGCTCCCCCATGATTTCATCGGATCTGGTGGCAAGCCCGGAGACACAGTCAGTCCACGCACCATCCTCGGTCCGGCTGCGAAGATCGGCGGCAAGACACGGCGCGAAGCACTCGCTGACTGGTTGATTGCGCCAGACAATCCGCGTTTCGCCCTCGTCATTGCGAATCGGATGTGGGACCGCGCCTTCGGCCGCGCTCCCGTCGAGCCGATCGATTACTTCGTTGATGACGACATCACCCGCAATCCTCACCGTGAGCTGCTCAAGTTTATCACGACTGAAATGCAGCGGATCGATTACGACCTCCGCGAATACATGCGGATCCTGTATAACACCCGCGCTTACCAGTCGATTTCGACCGCAGAAGAGCCTGATCTGGTCGACTACTACTATTTTCAGGGTCCGGTGCTACGCCGGATGCGCGCTGAGCAGGCTTGGGATTCCCTGATGCTGCTGTCCGAGGGCCCGGAAATCGATACGAAAGAAGGTGTCGATGGCTCCTACTACAAAGCGGTGCTCGATATTGATTTCCACAATGCAAGCTTTGAGGACGTCTGGACACACTTCGAGGCATGGCAAAACGTTTACGGCCGCAGAGCGGCGACTGCGCGAGTCTCTGAGCCCGGTTCGCTCAGCAACCCCGTCTTTGTAAACGATCCCAATATTCGTGCCTCCGAGATGGTGCAGCCGGCCCCAGCCGCTTCGATGCTGGATACCTTTGGCCAGTCGGACCGCATCGTCACTGACGAACACAACTACGATGGTTCAGTTCCTCAGGTCCTCGCGCTGATGAATGGCCCGGTGACCGATCGCATGACCGGTCTTTCCTCCAAAATAGTCGACGATCTCGAGGAGTATGACGGTCCCGACGACAAAGTTCGCGGCACCTTCTTCACCCTGCTGAATCGCTTCCCGACTCAGGATGAGCTCGAGGTCGGGATGTCGATGATCGAGGACTTTGGTGACGAAGGCATCAGCGATCTCGCCTGGGCCTTGATGAACAGCCCCGAATTTCTCTTCATTCAGTGATCAGCGATTCACTGCCTTCCACACTTCCATCCCTTCTTTTTCCACCAACCCTTCCGCCCTTTCTGAATCATGATGAATATCGCCGAACTCGCCGGTAAAGACTCGTATTCCCGTCGCTTTTTCCTGGAGCGTGCCGCTCGCCTTTCACTAGGTGTCGGTCTCTCTGTGCCATTTCTGCCCCACGGTCTCCGCGGGCAGGAGGCTGGAGCAAAAGCGCAGAACCTGATCTACATCTTCCTCTCTGGAGGGATGACCCACCTCGATACCTTTGATCCGAAGAAGAACAGCGGGGTGATGGGTCCGACTGAGATGATCGACACCAGCGTGGACGACATCAAGTTCGGCAATCTGCTCCCGAATTTGGCTCAGGTAGCCGACAAGCTCGCTGTGATTCGCTCGATGAACTCGACTCAGGGCGCACACGAAGAGGGCCGCTACATTTCGCGGACTGGCTACGAGAAAATCTCGACGACGGTCCACCCAACGGTCGGTCCGTGGGCGCAGCAGCTGCTTGGGAAACGGGGCGAAATCCTTCCCGATAGCGTTGTCGTCGGGTCGTCTACCTCGAACTCCGGTTTCCTCGATCCGGCTCTCAGCCCACTGCCAATCGCCGATCCTTCCGGCGGAGTGCCCAACTCGCAAATCACGGTCCGCGATGAGCGCTTCACTCGACGCATGGAAATGGCTTCAAAGCTCGGGCAGCAGTTCATCAACAAATTCGACTACGTCGGCCCTGCCTCCTACGTCGAGTATTACGACCAAGCCAACCAACTCCTGAAGAGCTCGGAGCTCGACGCCTTCGATATCTCGGGCGAACCGAATCGGGAAGCCTATGGCACCGGCCGCCTCGGCCAGGGATGCCTGCTCGCCCGGAAACTGGTCGAGAATGGCGTCCGCGTCGTCGAGATTGTCTCCGGCGGCTGGGACATGCACGTCGATGTCGCTCAAGGAATTCGTAACCGGGTTCCAGAAGTCGACCAGGCTATTTCCACTCTGATCAAAGATCTCGACGATCGTGGCTTGCTCAATTCGACCCTCATTGCCGTTGGCACGGAGTTCGGTCGTACCCCGGACATCAACATGAACGGGGGGCGCGATCACTACCCTCGGGCTTATTCGACGATGCTCGCCGGCGGCGGTATCAAAGGCGGCACGGCCTATGGCGAAACTGATGGCTCGGGTAAGTCGGTCAGGAGTAATCCGGTCAGTCCCTCGGAGTTTCTTGCCACGATCGGCTACGGCCTCGGGCTCGACCTTGAGCACACCGTCTATTCGCCGACCGGTCGTCCATTCGTTTTCGCGGATCACGCCAAGCCGGTCGAGAAGCTCTTTGCGTAAGCGATTTTCCGTTCGCAACGCTTGCAGGGTCGTCGCTCTTGCGACTACTCTGAGAGGATGCATTCGCGACGACACTTTCTGAGCCGATCCTCAGCCCTCACCGTCGGCCTTGGTCTTGCCGGCGCTGGAGGTGGGAGCCTTCTCCACGCAAATCTCAGCCGCGAGGAAGCGGATCCCGAGTTTGTTGTCGAGAACGGTCGGATTCGCCAGTCGATCATGGGCTGGTGTTTTAAGGATCACTTCACTGCGACAGAGCTGGCCGCACATTGCAAAGCGCTCGGACTCGTTGCGATGGAGGGTATTCCCCGCGAAGCCTACCCGGCAGTCAAGGAGATGGGGTTGGAGATTTCGCTGGTCGGCAGTCACGGCTTTGCCAATGGGCCCTGCAACCCGGAGAATCGAGACGAAGTCATCTCCAAACTGACTGAGGCAATCGATGTCGCCAAGGCGGTTGGTAGTCCCAGCGTCATTACTTTTACCGGGATGGAATTCGACGGGATGGATCGCGACAAAGCGACCGAGCGATGCATCTCGACCTGGAAAGAGGTGCTGCCTCACGCGGAGAAAAACGGGATCACCCTCGTCCTTGAGCACCTGAACTCTCGTGACGACACCCATCCGATGAAGGGCCATCCCGGCTATTTCGGTGACGATGTCGATCACTGCGCCGAGATGATCAACTCGATCGGCTCCAACCATTTCAAGCTGCTCTTCGACATCTACCACGTCTCGGTCATGAATGGGGACGTCATTAGACGGATCCATCAGTATGCCGATATCATCGGCCACTACCACACTGCCGGGAATCCGGGCCGCGCCGAGATCGACGACACTCAGGAGATCAACTACCGCCCTATTCTTGAAGCGATTCTCGAAACGGGCTACGAAGGCTTTGTCGCGCAGGAATTCATCCCAACCTGGGACGATCCTCTCGCCGCGTTGAGGCACGCTGCCGAGGTCTGCGACATTTGATCGCTTCCCGCTCTTGAAGCAGTCTCGAGGTGGCGCTAAGCTCGCGCCGCGCAACGCCGATATGGTGGAATTGGTAGACACAACGGACTTAAAATCCGTTGGCCGTTAGGCCGTGCGGGTTCGAGTCCCGCTGTCGGTAGGTTTGTTTTTAAGGAGGATTGAACCGCTTAATCGAAGTTGTAATACATTGTAAACGAGTCACTTAAAAGGATTACCTGATTGGCTAAGCGATGATTGACCCTATGAATCCTGCCTTCGCTTTATAGGTGTTCAATAGAAGGAAAACAGGGTGTGCTCGAAAAATGCTCGAAATTATGATCATAGTTTGCGGCTGATCTGAAGGCGCGGATACTGTGCTTGTGCAGAGATCTCCCGCAAAATGCCCGAGATCGACTTTTTTGAGCGCGATCGGAATTACGAGTCGGAATACGCGCAATGGATTGAGTCCTTAAGCCCTGAGGAGCTTGCGGATATCCGCAGGACTTCGCCTGAGCTGTTAGTCTCGGACGTGGCGACGTTTGAAACCAAAAAGCCAGAAGCGGACTTTTCGGGTGTGGGAGATGAGTGCCGAGCGGTTTCGGACTCCGGGTCTATTCAAGGGGTTGTCCTGCGCGAGATCTTCGACGCTGATTCGCCGAAGGATTGTTTGCAAGCGACCCTGTATCATTTGGGATCGCCGATCGCGGCAAGGGCACCGAGCGTCGACCCGAGCGAGGTCTCTCTCGCCTTGGAAACCGACGAGGCCCGGCTCCTTATCGTTTCGCTGCTGGAGGCGTGTGCAGCGCAGGATCGGCAATGCGCCGCTCTGGCAGTGCTGCTTAAGCATTTCAAAGACCCAGAGTTGTCAGGCATCTCGGACCGGGAGATGGGAATCCGACTTGGGGAAAGTAAAGGCAATCTGAACCAGGTGCGCCGCAGGCTCGAGAAGCAACTCGGAATCGAGATCTACGCAGGGAAAAGCAATGTCATCAAAGCCAAGCACTCAGTGCAGAATCGACCCAAACGAAAGAAGTTATGACCCCCGATGAGAAATTTGAAGTTGTGGATCCGCGACGGTTCACCCCGGTGGGAGTTTCTCCCGACTATCTCGCATCCCTCACCGAAGAGGAATTGGCAGAGGTGCAATCGCAGTTCACGCTGCTGGAATCGGCGAGCAAATGGATTCGAGGCGACCTCTCGAACCGACGCCGAAAGATCAAGCGCGATAGACTCCATGGCCCCGGCGCCGTGCAGCTCGAGCTCGGGCTCGCGATCGAGGAAGAGGTTTGCGGTGCTTTTGATTTCGACTCCCGGTTTCCTCAGCTTGGCTTCGAGCACCACGCCGAAGTGATGTCCCTCCCCTCTCTGGGCGAGCAAGAGATGTGGTTGCAGCGCGCAGTCGATCGAGAGTGGACGGTGACTGAGCTGAGACGGGAGATCAGATCAGCGCAAGCTGATCCGCGGTTGCGGCACAACAAAGGCAGCGATGCGGTTGAGTATGCGAACCTCAGTCTTGAGGTCAGAAAAGCGATGGCTCCAGACTTGGATTCGCTCACGGCGGATCGTGTGGAGGTGCTCAAAAAGATCTTCAGGCCAGTCGTGGATTGGTTCCACGAGCTGGAGAGCCTACCTACCCCCGACTAAGGAATCTATTTCATCGATTGCCTTCTCTGGGGTGTTCCCGATCGCGATCAACGGGTCTGGATGTCAAATTTTCAACGATGTCGCATGTCGTAAACATTAGAGCCAGCCGATCGTGCGGTCAGCACTCTCTGGCGAGGTGGCGCTCGCTGATTGGGAGCTGCAGCACCTATGCTGATGCGGGATGAGCTCTCATCGACCAACTCTTGAGCGGTCGGGCTGGCTGGATCTCTCCGAGTGCAAGCCGCCGCAAAATACGACATTTGACGAAACGAATCCCTGATGGCTGAGCTACCTCCTAACCTGCGGGAGCATCTCGGCGAATTGGTGCAGATCGTGAAGCGGTCGAACTCCGGGAAAAAGCTGACCAGGTCGCAACAGCTGATCATCGACGACTACACCCGTGAGCATGAGCGGGCGCAGTCAGTGGAATTTGTGCGCAGCCAAAAAGAACTCGCCGCAAAGCTCGGGTGCGAGGCGCGCACGATTCAGCGATGGGGAAAAGACGCGGGATGCCCAGGCAAAGAGGCCAAGGGATATTGCGTTCAAGACTGGCAGCGATGGCGATCGGGGATCGATCTGTCGACAGGTGCTTTCGACTATTCGAAAATCAGTGCGGACAATCCTGCAGACATTGCCGAACAGCAGGACTGGATGCATCAGCACTGCGCGGATCTTTATGAAAGGCTACGCGTCGCGACCGAGCGGAACGACATGGAAGCCGCAGCGCTATTCCAGGCGAACTGGCTTAAAGTGTCGGAAGCGGCAAGAAGGGCGGAGCAGACCATCCAGCGATTTCAGCTCGAGACAGGCGAGCTGATCGAGCGCTCCGAAATGGACGCTGCTCAGAAAATGCTGCAACTAGCCCTCATGCATGGGTGTGCCCGCGCGATCGATGAGCTGGCTCTCTTGGCCGAGCGAACGAGCACGGCTCGGCAATTCACAAAAGATGCCGAGCGCATCTTCGAGGCCTACGTGAAAAAATCTCTGTGCGAGCACTTGAAAGCCAACAAACTCGACCCCCGAGTTTTGCAGATTTGGGAGGAGGTGGCGTCATGATCTTTGGGCCCTCCTCGCCTTTCGACTTCGTGGAAACTCGGATGCAGATACCAGATGGGCAGCATAAAGGCGACCCGCTCTTGCTGCGCGATGTTCCGCATTTTCGCGAGCCGCTCGAGAAGGTCTGGGATGACGAGGTCGTCAACGTCACGATCCTAAAAGCCACCGGAGCGGGCGGCACCACTCTTGCGGAATGCGCCTCGACTCTCTGCGGCATCAAGAGGCCGGTGGCGAATCTGGTCTACAACGTCCACGTTGATTCGAAAGTCGCGCTGCAGGCGAATCGCCTTTTCGGCGATCAGTGGGACAATATCCCAGAGATCGCCGCGATGTATCGAGACAACCGATACGATCGTGACCTGATCGCCGAGCGTCGATGCGACGCGCCGGACTTCAACGGTGTTGTGCAGGCGGCCAATTTCTCGAATGCGCAATCGATCCGCGCCGGCGTGCTGATCCTCGATGAGCTCTGGGCCTACAAGCCCGAGGTCTTTGAGGAAATGAAAAAGCGGGTGACTGGGGATTTTCCGTTCTACAAGATCATCGCGCCGACGACGGCGGCGCAGTCGGTCGAGCATCCTGCGCACCAGCTATTCGAGGAAGGGTGCCGAGCGGAGTTCCACCTTCGCTGTCCTCACAAAGGTTGCGGCGAGTTGATCTGGCTGCGACTCGGGAAATATTCTCGAGATGCCTACAATGGGCACCATGTTATTCAGTGGAAAGATGAAGGCACGATCCACGAAAAGGCTTCGTCCGTTTTCTTGGTGTGCCCCTGGTGCGGGAAAAAAATCAAGAACACGCCGCAGAATCGGCGCTCCAAAATGCTCGATGGCGCTGAGTATGTTTGGAAGAATCCCGAAGCGCCAGTCTCGAAATACTCCTGCCGCTTCACCGCCTTCGACGTCTTCTTTCAGCCGTGGGAGAGCACGCTCGAGGAATACCTGAAAGCAGCCGAGAAGCTGAATCTTGGACTATCGGAAGCGTACCGGGATTTCATGATCAAGTCGGTGGCGATCACGTGGGACGGTCAGCTTTCGTCAGGTAAGCAGGACGTGCACGTCTCGGGCGACTACGATCTGGTGCCTTTCCGCCACGAGTCCTTGCCTGCTGAAATTTTCGCGGCTCCAGATGATGG
>JBCCBR010000128.1:0-8484 GCA_039033935.1 Verrucomicrobiota bacterium | reverse complement strand
GTTGTGGTCGTAGACCTGGTCGCCCGAGAAGAACCGCCACTACGCGGCATGGCTGAAATTCGGCCGCGACTTCGGCGAGATCATCAAGGACCGCCCGACGATCTGCCTGCCCGACGACCACGACGCCGGACAGCCGAACTTGTGGGGTGAGAGCGGCAAAGTCTCGACTCTCAAAGGCGCCGCAGATGGCGGCTACTCTCAACCAGGGATTTACGTGCAGGAAGTCGAGCGCGCCCAGACGAGCCACTTCCCCGACCCGGCTGATCCCCACAAAATCGGACAGGGCATCGGTGTCTGGTTTACTAATCTGAACTGGGGTGGCGTCGACTTTGCGATCCTCGAAGATCGCAAATTCAAGACCGGCCCGGCCGGAAGAGTTCCCAAGCAAGGCCCGCGGCCGGACCACATCAATGACTCCAACTACGACCCCGCTACCGTCGACGTCGAGGGAGCGATCCTCCTTGGGGAGCGACAGCTCGCATTCCTCGACTCCTGGTCACAGGATTGGGAGGATGCCAAAATGAAAGTCGCGCTTTCGGCGACCATCTTCTGTGGGGGTGCCCACATTCACGGAAAAGCCGGCGGTCGACTCCATGCCGACATGGACTCGAATGGCTGGCCCCAGTCCGGCCGCAACCGCGCTGTCGATGCCCTGCGGAAAGGATTCGCCTTTCACTACGCCGGTGACCAACACCTCGCCACGATCTTCCAGCACGGAATCGATGAGCATCGCGACGGAATTTATTCCTTCTGCGTCCCCTCCATCGCCAACCTCTACCTCCGCTGGTGGGAACCACTCGAGCCGGGCGAAAATCGAGAAGCTGGCGCCCCGGATTACACGGGCGATCACTTCGATGGTTTTCAGAACCGGGTGACCAATTTTGCAGCAGCCAATCCAGAAAAAGAGCCCGCCGGTAACGTGCTCAACACCCGGTCGGCTGGATTTGGGATCGTCAAACTCAACACCACAACACGTGAAATCACGATGGAGTGCTGGCCGCGTAATGTCGACATCACCGACCCCGCCACGGAGCAGTATCCCGGCTGGCCTCGGACCATTTCCCAGTTTGATAACTACAACCCACCATCCTGGGGAGAGTTGGGGGAAATCACCTTCGACGTCGAAGACCCCGTCGTGCAGGTCGTGGATGCGGCAAACGAAGACGTGCTCTACACCGTCCGAACACTGGGGACGAGCTTCACCCCAAAGGTGCCAAAAGAGGGAAGCTTCCACGTCAAGGTCGGCGCTGATTCTGCAGAGACCGTTGTAATCGAAAACGCCAGCGCCGGGAGCGAACCGGTCAGTGTTGAGGTTCAGTAGTCTTGGTTGGGTAAACCGCCGTTGTGATTGCGGCGGTTTCTATGCCATCGGGCAAGATCAAAAACCGAGGGATCGAGTTCCAGAGCCTACGTAAGGGCTACGTATCCCCAACTCGTTTTTCTGAAAGCCAGATGCAGACTGCAGCTGCGAAGAACAGGCCTAGGGAACAGAAACCGAAGCCGTAGCAAACTTTCGCAAAACCACCGAGAGCATTCCCGAAGTGTTCGTAAAACGCTTCGTCCATCGTTTCTCCCCCAATTGAGCGTATCGACGAAACCTGCTCCGCGTGCTTCGCGATCCCACGCCCTCCCGCGAGAAAAAGAAAAAAACTGATTACTCCAGGTAAGAGAACGGCCCCTGCACACACTTTCCGGAACAGCTCAGCATTACTCTGAAGCTGGTCCCATTTCTCCCCGACCACCTTGAATTTATTTTCCTTTGGCTGGGTTTCACTTTGATCAACCATCGCATTTAGTTTTGAGAATTTGGAAGCCGCTTCGAGCAATACCTGTTCAACTGGCGACAGCAGCTCTCACTCACTTTTCCGAAAATCGCCGGGTCGTCCCATCCCGGCGAGAAGGCGCTGCTTGAGATCGGCGACCACTTCCGAGTAAGCGCCTTCACTCGCGACATTAACATTCTCACCAGGGTCGGTGCGATGGTCGTAGAGCATTTCAGTCGTCTCACTCCCTCTGGTATCTCGATAGAACGTGTAGCGAAACTGTTTGGTCCGAATCGTGTCGCCATTTCGATAGCGACTGATCGCCTCCTGCTTCACCTCGGCATCAGGATTCTTCAAAATCGGCATCAGGGTCTCTCCATCGAGATGCTCCGGTTTCGGCAGACCGGCGAGGTCGCAGAGGGTTGGGTAAACGTCGATAAATTCCGCGATCGATTCGGTCATTTGTCCGCGAACAACTCCCATATTCGATGGTGCCGAAATGATCAAAGGCGCTCTGAGTGACGTTTCAAAGCAGCTATGCTTGCACCAGAGGGTGTGCTCTCCGAGATTCCAACCGTGGTCTCCCCACAGAACGATGATTGTATTTTCCGCGAGCCCCAATTCGTCATACTGAAACAAAAGCCGACCAATCTGAGCATCCGCGTAACTCGTCGCGGCACGGTAACCACGGATTAGTTCGAGGGCTTTTTCCTGTGACAGTTCGCCCTGCTTCGGGATGTCTGAGTAATTTCTCAGTTCACCCCAGTTGTGGATCGCTTCTCGAGGAGCCCCCTCGGGAGGGAAATGATTATCTGGCATCGCAACCGTGTCGGCGGGATAGCTATCAAAGTATTTCGCTGGAGCATTAAAGGGGAGGTGCGGTCTCACAAAACCGACCGCGAGAAAAAAGGGCTCATCGCGCTCGACGAGTTTCCCCAAAGTTTCGACTGCGTGCTCCGCCAGCTTTCCGTCCGCATAGGCCGAGTCCGGCACTGCTCCGCCGTTTTCCCAGGATGGCCCGCGCTGCCGCCCCTTGCTGTCTTTCACCATCTGCCGGCTGGCTTCGGGAGTGATGTAGGTAGGGCGCGACGCTCGCCACGGCTTCTCTGACCAGCCGTCTGCACTGTCCTCTCTAGAGTGATAGATTTTCCCAAGCGAGACGGTTGTGTAACCATGATTTTTGAAGTGAGCATTTAGCGTCACGATTCCCGGGGTGTCCTCATCGGCTCGCGAGAGATGGGTGAGAAAGCGATCGCGTGCCGGCCGTATCCCCGTCATCAGGGAAGCTCGAGAAGCGCCACATGTCGGCACCATGCAGAAGGCGCGCTCAAAACTCACCCCTCTTTCGGCAAGTCGATCGAGGCTTGGGGTCACCATGTGCTCTTCGCCAAACTGAGAAATTTCAGGGCGGAGATCATCTACCGCGATAAATAGAATGTTGGGGCGATCTGCCGCTAAGGAGACCCCAGTGAACAAAGCGAGGGTAACGAAAGTGAATAACTTAACCATGAGACGATCCCTTGAATGTTAAGGGCAGTCATTTCGCGATTGAGGGTCCTCACTATTTATGTTGAGAACCCCTTTCGCCACTGATCACCTCGCGTCTTCTCCCAGATCGACTGCGGCGAACTGACCGTGCTCGTTGCGCGCGTAGAGTATGCCATTGGCCAGGACCGGGACGGTCCAGATGCGAGCGCCAATCAGCTTTTGCCTCAGGGTCGGCTCATAGCTTCGAGGATTAGCCACCGCAATCTGCAATTCACCCTTTTCTGTGAGGACGATCAGGTGATTCCCCGCCATCATCACTGTGCCGTGGCCGACTGACTCTTCTGACCAGATCGTCTCGCCAGTCGCCCAGTCGAGACACTTGAGAGCCGTCCCATCGACGCTCTCGTTGCCGTCGATCCCGTAGAGATGCCCCTGATGAAGAATCGCTGCATTCATCTGAGTCCTCATCTCTCGATTTTGCCAGATACGATCAGGCTTCCCAGCGCCATCCCATCCGAGCAGGACGCCCCCTTTCCCGTAACCGCTCGAGATGAAAATTTCGTCACCGGATACGATCGGGTCGGCAGAATTCACCCCATAACGAGTCATCCAACGGTGACTCCAGACCTCTGAACCGGTGGCAGGATCAACACAGACGTAGGCCCGTTTGTTTGAAACGATCAGGTAGCGCTTTCCGCCGCGCTCGAACAGGTAAGGTGTCGAATAACCGGCTTCTTCGTTATCGCTTTTCCAGACGACCGAACCATCGGCAACCGACAGAGCCAGCCCTGCCTCTCCGGCATTGAGATAAACGACGTCTCCATCAATCAGAGGAGCCCCGCTGAAGCCCCAGGTGGGCTTCGAGTAGCGATGATCCTTCTGCAGATGAACTGACCAGATGATGCGTCCCGTCGCCAAATCGAGGCAGAAAAACTCACCCTCACGAGCGAGATGGTAAACGCGATCTCCACTGATCGCGGCGCAGCCGGTGGTCCCACCCTGGAAATAGAGATCCCCCAGCGGCTGCGGGTAACTGTGCTTCCACACTTCGTCGCCACTAGCTGCATCAAAACACCAGAGGGTGTCAGTCGACTCGCCGTCATGCCCCGAAATGACGACCTTGCCATCTGCAACCACTGGAGCGCTGTATCCCAGTCCGATCGACTTCTGCCAAAGCAGCGGAGCCTTTCCCTGAGTCCTGAAATTCGTCTCCGTCGAGATCCCATCCTGGTTCGGTCCTCGGAACTGGGGCCAATCTCCCGCCTCCAGCGAAACGACACCGAAAAGGGTGATCCAGGCAACGATTTGACCCGAGAATCGAAGTGCCCGATTGACGACCGAAAGCGAAAACGGCAAGCTCATCATATGGGAAATCTGATCCAGAAGAAGGCGACCGCAACTCTCATTGTCGGCGCATTTGCCGTGATCGGTCTCACCCCTGTCGCGGGGCAGGAAGTAACCGCGGAGGTGTTTGGAACACTCCCAAACGGGAAAGAGTGTCGCGCCTTCACTCTCACCAACGCTCTCGGGACCCGAGTCCGGATCGCAGAATACGGCGCTTTGTTGTTGTCCGTCGAAACCAATGACCGCGACGGCAATTCAGCAAACATCACTCTTTCCTACGCGACGCTCGAGGAGGCGCTCGCGGGCGGGGTATTCGGATCAGTGATCGGTCGCTACGCGAATCGGATCCGAGCAGGTTTCGAAATCGACGAGGTCAGATACGAGCTGCACACTCGCAGTCCCGAAACCCAGGTCCACATTCACGGTGGCAAGAATGGGTTCCATCGCCAGCTTTGGAAGGGAGAAGCCGGGCTCAAAGGCGGCAACGCCTGGGCCAGCTTCAGCCTGACAAGCCCCGATGGGCAGGAAGGCTATCCCGGCACTGTCGAGGTGTCTGTCCGCTATGAATTGACTGAGAAAAATGTGCTGCGACTCAGCTATCGCGGCACGACTGACAAGCCGACCCACCTCAATCTGACAAATCACGTCTATTTTAATCTCGCCGGGGGGGGCGACATCACCAACCACCTCCTCCGGGTCGATGCGAGGAGGCTTGTCGAAATCAACGAGCTTAAGCTTCCGACCGGCGAATTGATCTCGGTAGAGGATACTCCCTTTGACCTTCGGACCCAGGTGCGACTGGGAGACTTTCTCCCCAAAGTCCCCGGTGGAGGGTTGGATCACTGCTACGCGGTCGCCCGAAAGCGCGACCGCACTACCCTCATCGCAAAGCTGACAGACCCAATCTCGGGTCGCACGCTCGAAGTGCTCACGACCAAGCCCGGGGTGCAGCTATTCACCGCCAATCACTTCAAAGGGAAACCTTTTCCGAAGTGGGGAGGGATCTGTTTTGAAACTCAATTTTATCCAGACACCCCCAACCAGCCTACATTTCCGACAAGCCTTTTGCGACCAGGGGAGACTTACCAGCACACGACCGAATTTCGGTTTGGCGTGAGCGCTCGGCGCGTGTCACCTTCCCCGTCTCCCGACAGCCCGACTGTCGCGCCCCAACCATGACCGTTTCTTTAATCGCTGCTGTTTCTGATGATCGCATTATCGCACGCCCCGACGGGGGAATTCCCTGGGATCTTCCTCGGGACAAAGAGCACTTCCGCCGCTACACCGCTGGAGCGTGGATGGTCCTGGGCCGTCGCACCTATGCCGAGATGCAGGGTTGGTTCGATGGGCATCACCCCATCGTGGTGACTCGAAAGCCGACTTTTGCACTCCAGTCAGGAGATCATCGGATCGCCCGCTCAGCCCGCCAGGCAATCCGGACTGCAGCTAGCAGCGGTGCCAAAGAAGTAATAGTGTCAGGGGGAGCTCAAATCTACGATGCCGCGCTCCCATTTGTCGAAAAGCTCGTCCTGACCCGGGTCCATCTCGAAATTGGCGAGGGAATCCCCTTCCCCAGCTTTGATGAAGAGGAATTCGAGCTCGCTAAGGCGAAAGAGTATGCGGCCGACAAGGACCACGACTGCGATTTCACGATCGAAACGTGGAAGCGAAAAAGCCCGGCCGCCTCATTCGAGCTGCCCGATTGCGGCTCGTGAGTGCGCGGATTGAGGCGATTGTCGCGCTTGGCAAAGACTGGGCGATTTTCCCCGACCCGATTTAAGTCTGCGCCTCAAGCTCGGCGAGGCGATCCTCCATCTCACTGGTCTGGAGTGTCTCGATCGCTTCTTCGATGGTTCCGTCGAGGAACTGCTCCAGATTGTAGAGGGTCAGGTTGACGCGGTGATCGGTGATCCGATTCTGGGGAAAATTGTAAGTCCGGATCTTTTCCTCACGGCCACCCGAGCCGATTAGACTGCGTCGCTGCGCTGAATACTTCTCTGCTTCCTCGCGAATTTTCGCTTCCAGCAGCTTCGCTCGCAGGATCTGGAGCGCGCGTTCCTTGTTCTTGGTCTGACTTCGCCCCTCCTGACACTTCACCATGATTCCAGTGGGGAGATGAGTCACCTGGACCGCAGAGTCGGTCGTGTTGACGTGCTGCCCGCCCGGCCCCCCGGAACGAGTCGCCTGAATATGCAGATCATCGGGTCGCAGCTCGACGTCCACTTCCTCGGCTTCGGGAAGCACCGCCACCGTCGCAGTTGAGGTATGAATGCGGCCCTGAGTCTCCGTATCCGGGACCCGTTGCACCCGATGGACGCCGCTCTCATATTTCAAAGCCCGGAACACCTCTTCGCCCATCACCTTGAACACAACTTCCTTGTATCCTCCCACCTCTGACGGACTCGCCTCGACCCCTTCCGTCTTCCAGCCGCGGATCTCCGCGTAGCGCTGATACATCCGGTAGAGATCACCGGCAAAGAGAGAGGCTTCGTCCCCGCCGGTCCCAGCTCGGATTTCGACAATCGCATCACGATCTTCCGTCGGATCATGAGGGAGCAGGGCATATTGGACGCGAGCTTCGAGCTCTTCGATCTGCTTCTCCAGAGCTGGGATCTCTTCCTGCGCGAGAGCTGCTAATTCTTCGTCATCCAGCTTTGCGAGATCCTGGTTTTCCGACAAATTTTCACGCGCTTTGGTCAGAGTCGCCCAATCGTCGATCAGCTTCTTGGTGCGGTTGTATTCGCGCGTCGTTTCACTCGCGGCTCTCGGGTCATCGTAAAAACCAGCGCCCGACATCACCTCCTCGAGATCGCCGAGGCGGCCTGCTTTCTTTTCGATCAAAGGAGCGTAGTCCAAAACAGCTGAGTCTGATTATTTCGAGGGAAAAGGATACGAAAAACGGCGACGACACCCGCATGTGGTGGGCACCATCGCCGCGAAGATAAAGTCACCAGCCAGCGACTTAGGCGTTGAGATCAGACAGCTTTGGCTTTTTCAACTTCCGCTTGGCAGAGCTACCACCATAACGCTGGGCGAACTTATCGACTCGGCCTGCCGTATCGACGAATCGCTGCTCACCTGTGAAAAACGGGTGACAATCTGAGCAAATACCGATGTGGAGGTCTGGCACCGTCGAGCGGGTCTGGATGACAGTGCCGCAGGTGCATTGAATGGTCGATTCAGCGTATTCGGGGTGTAGGTCAGGCTTCATGATCACCGGCTGGGTAAGAAAAAGGGGCGGAAACTAAGCGGTTTGAGGCCAGTGATCAAGGGAAAAGGTGGACTCGATTCAGCGTCGATCCTCCCAGCGCGAGCGCTCCGAGTGACCCCGAAGACATTTTGACGAGGAGGCCAGCACATGTTCCGTTGGGTTGATCGAAACCACTATCTGTTCCAGTGGGTGACATGACTCGCATCCTGACAAGCTTGGTTCTCGTCCTCGCCAACCTCATTCCGCTTTATGGAGTGTTCGCGTGGGAATGGCGGGTCTTCGATATCGTGCTGGTCTACTGGATCGAAAACCTCATTGTCGGTCTGTTCAACGTCGCTCGGATCCTCTTTGCGAGGGCTCCAGCAGGCGCACCGGGCGGCCCGAGAGGCTGTCTGGCTCCTTTTTTCGTGGTGCACTACGGCATCTTCTGCACGGTTCACGGCGTCTTTGTCTTCACACTCCTTGGCGGTGGATCTTCGCCGTCGGATATCGAGCAGGAACTGGTCAGCGGTTGGCTGGGGCTCTCGGTCGCCGCCTTATTCATCAGCCATCTCGTTTCTTTCGTGTTCAATTTTTTGATTCGGGGAGAAGGTCGCGATCGAGCCCCGGCGCAGCAGATGTTCGCCCCTTACGGACGGATCGTGGTCCTTCACCTCGCGATTCTGTTCGGGGCCTTCG
>JBCCBR010000127.1:0-8496 GCA_039033935.1 Verrucomicrobiota bacterium | reverse complement strand
TCACGGCAAAACCACCCTGAAGCGGAAGGGTCAAGAGGTGGTCGATTTGACGCTTACGATTGAGAAGTGCCTCCCGCACAACAACGCCTGCCGGACTCAGAGCCGCGAGCGGTCCTCGGAGATCACCGAAAGGAGTGAATCCGGTTTGCGCGCAAGCAGTGATGCCAGCGAGAGAGAACTAATCGAGGAGAGCTTTGAGCCCGCCGATATTGGCGGACATCACATCCAAAAAATCACGCCCGTCCTCGGGTCGATTTGTTGCGGGTTGAAACACCACGCTGCGGATTCCGTGTTTCTCCAGCAGCGCAATATTTTCCGCGAGAGGGGGGCTTTGCCACAACATTGCCTCTGCCTTGACTTCGCCTAGTTTCTCGATCAGGGCAGCTTCGGCTTTTGCGTCGATTCGAACATCACCATCCCAGTGGAAATTTTCGACTCTGGTACCGTAGCGCTTCGCGAAATATTCATAGCCTGGGTGGGAGGCAAAGAGCGGCTTTTCGCCCAAGCTGAATCCAATTTCGATCATCTCTGCATCGAGTGCCCGCAGATCGACAATCAGCTCCTCTGCGTTTCCTGTGATCACTTCAGCCGAGTCTGGGATCAGCTTGATAAGCGCCTCTTTGACCGACGCTGCCTGTCTCGCAGCGAGATCGAAATCGAGCCACGTCGTGGTCGCATAGCCAGCATGTGAGTGAGTCTTACCGTCACCGTGAGTATGAACGACCGCGTCTTTGATGACGATGAGTGAGTCGGCGTGGTCGGCAGTGGTGTCCCAGGCGATAGACCTTGGCATCGAGACCTGCTCCCACCATTTCGCAAAAGTCGCCCCGTTTCTGAGGATCAAATCCGCTGATTGCATCGAAACCAGCGTCTCATCGCGAGGCATCGATCGAGCCGGGTCAACTCCTGCCGGCACGGACGCTTTTAGACTGATAAGCTCGCCACCGAGTCGCTCGGCAATGTAGAAGAGGGGATAATTGACCGCGTAGACGACTGGGCTACCCGAGCTTTCCTCTTCAGCGATCGTCGTCTCCTGACATCCTGCAACAAACAGCCCGACAACCGCGAGCCCCACGAGTAACGAAAGTGGCCTTTTCATCCTGACTCAACTGTAAGTCGGAACGAGCCTTCGGGCCAGACGAATTCCGAGTCGCGGCGACTCTTGCGAAGGGGAGAACCATAGTGACAGCCTTGCTCCTGTTCTTCTGGCCCAGCGACGCTTTTCCCGAGCTGTGAGATGAACCCGGCAGCTCCGCAGGTCTTGCCGCAACAAGACAGCAGCGAAAGACCTAGCGGAGGATCAGGAGCGCTACTGAACCGACTCACCGATCTGCTCTTCCACCGGAAAGGGGAGAACCATCTCAAGTCCGCTCGGGATGCTGTCGGGTATGACGTGCCCCATATCGCGGGCCGACGGGCTCGTGAGAGACTTCAGGAAGGCAACCAGATCATCAACCTCGGCCTCCGTCGCATAGGTCGGAAGTTTCCGCTCCATCGGCATGGTCTTTTTGACGAGCTTGATCACGTCGGCGTCGTCATGGACTGCTCCGCGAAACTCGGGCTCGAGCTGCGACGCATCATAGTTCTCCAGCTCGTAGGCTGGATTCAGCTGCTGGCGGACGGCGG
Organism: Verrucomicrobiota bacterium; assembly: GCA_039033935.1. Taxonomy (GTDB): domain Bacteria; phylum Verrucomicrobiota; class Verrucomicrobiia; order Verrucomicrobiales; family DEV007; genus Arctic95D-9. Next base: position 6,870 of record JBCCBR010000127.1, on the reverse strand, counting down.
CTTCGAGGGTCGCGTAGGCACCGTTGTGCATGTAAGGCCCAGTCAGCTCGACGTTGCGGAGTGGGGGAGTCCTGAATGCGAACCGATCTTCGAGCCCGTAATCGCTGCGGTGAGTCACACCGAGATCGTAGTCTTCCGCCGCTGAAGGGCCTGGACCAATCGGAATGACGCCCATGTTGTGTGGCTCTTGATCCGTGAAGAGCTTGCCGCTGTGGCATTGAGCGCAGTTGAACTTGCTGTAAAAGAGGTGCGCCCCCCGAATTTGCGAATCGTCGAGAGCGGTGTTGTCACCAGCGAGGAAGCGGTCAAAAGGGCTATCGAGGTGGGTGAAGGCCTCGATCTCAAAGGTCGCGATCGCATTTGCTGCGTGGGCGAAATGAAGCTCGTTGACGTCTTGATCAGGGTAGGCTGCGCTAAAAAGCTCCTCGTATCGTTCGAACCGGAGGAGACGCTTCATGATGGTCGCCCAGATCTCCTCTTCGTTCATTTTGAGAACTGCCCCGACCTCGTTGTGAGCGCCGGTCGCCCCGGTTTCGCCCTTTGTTCCGCGCATCTCGGCGTCGGAGAGAACCGGCATCATCGCTTGAGCGGCGAGCACGTTTTCGATAATTTCAGGCATCACCACCTGGAAATAACCCGGGGATTTCGTCAACCGCGTCTGATTGGTCACGAAGCGGCCATCTTCGCGCTCGTAGACGCGGCGATCCCAGAACATGGTCTTCCACGCCTCGTCGTGGCGATTGAAGATGCCCGGGGAGTTTCTCGGGGTGAAAGGGTGGGCTGCCTTGTTTAGGTTGAAGCCCATCAATACCGAATCGCCGCCTTCCAGCTCGACCAGCCTCAGTCCCTCGGGCATGCGCCGACCGTGGTCAACGTAGGCTCTCGTCCCGACCGCCCGCGAGCGATTGTCGGTGCTGGCAGTGAGAGGGTGGTGGCACGTCGCGCAGGAAACATCGCGGTTGCCCCCCAAAATGGGATCGAAAAAGAGGGCTTGGCCGAGCTCAAATCGAGCCGGATTTGCCTCAGGTTTTGGGTCGAGTGACGTGACGTTGTGTTCAGCAAGCAGGACACGCAAGGTTTCCGGGGTCGTCTCGCTGGACTGCACCCCTCCGACGAGAAGGGTGAGGATCGTGAGCCAGGCAGAGGTTTGTTTGGCAAAACTCATGAAAAGGGAACGCTATTTTGCCCTCAGTTACGATCAAGAGCAAGAAAACGTGACGACGGATCGACGTCGGTCTGACTAGTTTTGCCGTCAGGCCAGCGAATCGTGACGCGAATGGGCTGATTTGACTCATTCGGGGCCGCAAAAATAAGATCGCTCGCCGATTGGGCGAGGTAACTGCCTCCGGCGGTGATTTCGGCGGTTTGTTTGGGAAGACCTTCGGCCTCGAAAGTGACTCGTGCTCCAATCGCGGTCGGATTTCCGGTAAGGCCGCCCAGTCGGATCCGGAGCGGGTGATTTGAAGAGCGATCCGCGAGATCGTTGAGGAAGATCTCTGGATCGTCGTTGTTGACGCCGACGACAAAGTCCTCCCACCCATCGAGATTCACATCGACCGCCGCGAGACTTTTAGCATCGCCGGGGACCTCGAGTCCACTCTCGCGCGACCAGACGTACTGAAATGGCTCCTCGGCGTCACCGGTGCCTTTGAGAAGGGTGCTCAGCCCGCCGTCGAGCCGGCCTTGCTCCAGTGTGATCTCGAAGTGATTCTGGACGATGTAGCAATCGGGCAGGCCATCGAGATCGATATCTCGGAGCACGATTCCGAAGCCCGGGGAGATCTGAGCAAGATGGGGTAGCGGAATAATCGTGAAGGTCCCGCCATCATTGCGAAGCACGCTGCAGTCCATGTTGTTGGCGAGGTAGCGCTGAGAGGCCTCAAGTTTTTTGATGTCGTAGATCCCGGCCAGATCCTGGACCGCATAGTTATGGAAAGTCTGCATCTTGTCCGCGATGTAGGGCATCGCCGCTGCTGAAGCCATGAAACCGCGCCGGGGGTAACAGATCTTCTCCCCGTTCTCCTCGAGAAAGCGTGCTTCGACAATGTGGCGTTTCCCGGAATCATCGAAATCGCCATAAAAAATTAATTCGGGCGATTCGATCGAGGCGTTGTAAGTGCTGTTTCGCCCAAGATTGGTGACGACATAGTCAATATCACCGTCTCCGTCGATGTCGCGCCCATCGATCCCGGTCCACCACCCAAGTGCCGCAAGGCCAGGACGGACCAGCCCGACTTCTTCGGTGGCCTCTACCAGAGCCCCTTCTGTGTTACGGAAAAATCGGATTGGTCCCCATTCCGTCGTCACCATCAGGTCAATCCACCCATCATCATCGACGTCGGTCCAAAGCGAGCTGGTGACCATCCCCGGCTCGACCAAACCAGGAGCGAGGTTTTCCGTGACATCAGTGAATTTCCCACCTTCGTTCTGCAATAAGGTGCTCACAGGTGTCGTCGGGAATTCCCCCGGGATCGACCGCGAACCAATAAACAGATCGAGATCTCCGTCTCGGTCGAAGTCAGCCGCTGAAACAGTGCCCCCGCTATGAAACAGGACCGGGAGAGTGCCCTCGGGTGCCCGAGAGAATTCCCCGACTCCATTATTAAGGTAGATCCGGTCCTGCAACGCGGGACCGCCCGGCATCGTTTCGACACCACCGCTGACCATGTAGAGATCGAGGTCGCCATCGCTGTCGCAGTCGAAAAAGAGCACCCCCATATCCTCAAAACGGGCATCCTGCTGAAACACTTCCTGCGGCTCGGGCGATAGGATAACATCACCGGATCCGGGGCTTGTTTGATTTCTAAAAAGCTGACTCGGCTGCCCGGCTGCCCCAGAGAGGAGAAAATCAGGATCGCCATCACCGTCGATGTCGCCCCAGGCCTGTCCTGGCCCCAACTGGGATAGCTTGAAGGGAAGCAGCGGTTGCCGATCGTAGTCGTCAAACTCGAGTTCCTCGTGGCTAAACCCAGTCAGACTGGCAGACTGGGTAAACCACGGATTTTCCGGCTTGCGGCTGCGAACTGGCGGGGCGGGGACAGCACCGGTATCGGGCTCGGTAATTGTGTAGCGAAGATCTGCGGCGAGATCAGTGAAAACCTGGACTTCGCCACTCGGCCAATCGAGCTGCAATCGCGAAATCGTCTCCTGATCCTTCAGGCCAAAGTGCACGATCGGCTCATCCGCGTCGAGAAAGCCGCCATAGGGGAAAAGATGGCGACTCTGCTCCGTGCCGTCGGCGGTCTCGATCGTTACCAGCGTCCCAATCCCGTAGGAGTTGCTCCGAGTGCCTCGCAGCTCGATCACGACGCGATGCCCTTCGGTGTGCTGATTGTGATAAACGCTTAGCGGATCGTCGAGATTTGAGGCGAGCAGGTCCATGTGACCATCTCGATCGAGATCGCCGAGCGACGAGCCGTAAGACATTCCGACGTGATCCAACCCCCAGGCCGCCGAAACGTCTTCAAACTCAAATCCTCCGAGATTGCGATAGGCCAGATTCTGCTCCCGCCGGGGAGGGGTATTCTGGTAGTGATCCCAATGGGTTTTGCCAACGAGACTGGCGTGGGTGATCTCCGGTAGATCCGAATGGTTAAATTGCCGTGGGATGCCGTTGCAGAAGAACAGATCAGGGAGCTGGTCGTTATCGAAATCAGCACTGCGAATCGCCCAGGTCCATTCCGTCCCGGCGACACTTGCCATCCAGGCCGCCTCCATGAACTGATCGGTGCCGGTATTGACGTGCAGGGTGTTGTGCATGATCTGCTGGGCACCCTCGACATACTCGAGGTTTTCCTGGCGATCTGCCATCGAGGCCATCGAAGCCATTTGCATGTAGTGAGTCTTCGGCATCATGTCCGCGAGGAGGAAGTCGATGAACCCGTCGTTATTGAGATCCGACTGGACGGCACCCATCGAGAACCAGGTCGTGTGACGTGTGTGCTCCTGAGAGACCTCGTCAAAGGTCCCGTCGCCGTTGTTTCGATAAAGGAAATCCGGGGACTTGAAGTCGTTCCCGACATAGAGATCGGGCCACCCATCATAGTTGTAGTCCCACCAGGTCGCAGAGTTTCCCCAGTGACGTTCGGTCGAGATACCAGCCTCAGCGGTGATGTCGGTGAATTTCCCATCTCCGTCGTTGCGGAAAAAGAAATCTGGTCGGCCTGACTCGGTGTAGAGGTACTCGCCGTTGTCTCCGCGCTGGTGCTGGTCGACCTCATACCAGCGTTTCCACTCATCAGCGACAAAGAGTTTTCCACCTTCCTCGTAAAGCGCGATCGGCTCGGCGGGGCGACCGCCATCTCGATAGACCTGATGGGTCAGGATGTAGACATCAAGGTCTCCATCTCGGTCGTAGTCACCGAACGCTGAAACGACCGATCCATCAGCGAGGTCGAGCCCATATTCAGCCGCAGCCTCCGTGAAGGCGAGGGGGCCCTCTGTCTTTTTCCCATCTTCTATGATGTGGTTGATGTAGAGCTGATTGGGGTGGTCGTAGTTGCAAACGTAGATGTCGAGGTCACCATCGTTATCGATATCAACCATCGAAATCCCAACCGCCCAGGCCTCGCCTCCATCAGTGCCGGTCTCGGCCGCAACATTTTTAAACACCAGATCACCCGTCTGGAGGTAGAGGGAATTAGCAGTCGGACCTGAGCCGACGAAGATATCTGGCAAGCCATCGAGATCGAGATCCCCAACCGCAACCGCAGAACAGGCAGAGGAGCTGTGATATGCCCGCGCCTCGGGATGATCGGCGATGATCGGGGTGACGTGATTGATCCCCGAGGTCTCCCCATCGAGTTGCCGGAAAAGTGTCTCGACTCCGCCGCTTCGTTTCATTTCGGCCAGCGGAACGGAAGTGATAAGCTCATCGGCATAGCCTGAACCAATCGCCATTGTAAGAGCCATCGATCCGAGCGCTAGCGCACGACAAAAACCAGAAAAACGAATTCGGAGAAAAATCATTCGGACAGGAGCAGAACAAATTCGGGAGGCGGCAGCAGGGAGGGAGGGAACTACCCAGGCCGGTATCTCAGGTCGGGAGTTTGGACACCAAGGCCAGTCAGATGTTGGGAGGAAGAAATAAAATAGCGATTTCCACGTTCTCCGTCAACCATGCCTCGCGCAGTCAAGATGGCACACGTTGCGAGATTCCGACCCTTACGATTCTCCCTCGGTAAGTTCTTCTCAGATTAGGCGCTCGGGGAGCGGCTCCGCGAGACGCTCTGCTTTGAGATTCACCACGACTGTCCCAGCAAGTCTGTCGTGAAATCCACGGTGCTGGTAATGGTTGAGGACCGATCCGAATAAGAGAATAGCCCACAGAGCGGTGATAACCAGGGTCGAGATGGCAAACGGGCTGTAGGACTCACTGAACACCCCATTAATTAGGTAGGTCTCGAAGCAGGCAGCGAAATCAAGAACCGCGAGCAATATCCAGACCGAATCGCGAATCAGCGCTCTGGGCCAGCCAACCGGTGCGCCGTCGTCTTTAATCACGCGCAGCTTGAGTCCCATCAGCATCTTGCCTGGTGTCTGGCTGTAGATCGCGTGAAACGAGACCGTGTAGATGACGAACGCAAAGATCCCGACCGCTTCAAAGACAAAATCGACGGTGGCTGACCACGCCAGAAAACTGAACGGCGCGTATTCCACGGCGAAATACACCGCGAGGAAAGGTGAGACTACGATTAAAGAGTCGACGATGATCGCGACAATCCTTCGGCCAACGGTGGCGTATTTCTCGGCTGTCGGAATCATGGATGACGGATGTGAGAGGGGTCGGGATGATATCACGCACGCGATGGTCGTGGGCGACTCAAAGCCTGGTTATACAATTTTATATTACATATATTGTATGAAGTTATTGATTCCTGCTGCGGACGAGCCGGGTTCCATTAGTAACGCGGCGAGATCCCCCGATCCTCATTGAAACGCTCTGTTGTAGAATAACCGACTACATCGAGAAGCCTCTAAAGCGCCTTCGACTTGTCTCTCTGTTTTCACAACAGAATTCCAAGCCAGCAAGCCGTTCCGAGCTGACGGCTTCTCGTGGATTTCCGAAGCGACTTGGAAATCCCATTCCCCGTTGAAATATCTTCAGCGCACAATTCGCGCTAAGATCCCTGGCAAACGGCGCGTATCGAGAGTGCACAGCAACAGAACCGCTGGGAGGAGTTCCCCTTCGAAGTGACTCGCGTGCAGCCCCCGACTGTTCCACATGGAATGTTCAAATGTGTTGAAAATAAGCTACCTCCGGCTTTTTGCATTTCCAGCCCATACCCGTTGTTTTGTTTGCTGAACTAAACCCAGTCGTCTACTTTCTAAACCGCACTTTTTTGTTGTGGCCCATTCCTGATGAATCGTTTTCTCGCAATCGCTTCTTTTCTGGCTCCGCTCAGCCTCGCCCCCTCGCTTGAGGCTCAGAATCTCCTCGAACGAATTCGAAATCCAAACGCTGATGCGATTGCGTCTGCTGGTGAGGTCGCAAGTCAGCAGCAGGCTGGTGATTCGCTCTTTGCCAAGGCTGAGGAGTATGCCGCGAGCGGCAGGCAACGTCAGGCGAACGATCTCTACCGACAGATTGTGAAGAAATACCCGCGCTCCCAAGGCGCAGCCGAGGCCCAATACCGCATCGCCGAAGCGCTTGATCAAAGTGGTGATGGCCGCAAAGCCTATGATGCCTATCGTGAGCTCGTCACCAGTTATCCCAACACCCGCCACTTCGAAATCGCGGTGCAACGCCAGTTTGCGATCACCGAAAATCTTCAGCAGGCGCGCAAGAAAGGATTTCTTGGATTTGGCCAGGGCACGCAGTCTTCAAAGCTGATTGAGATGTATGGGCAAATCGCCGATCTCGCGCCATTT
>JBCCBR010000126.1:0-8543 GCA_039033935.1 Verrucomicrobiota bacterium | reverse complement strand
CTGCGGCCGGGTCTGACAGCTTAAATCGGCAATCGACAATCACCAGATTATCGCTGCCTAGCATTGCTTTGAGTTGCTTCGCTTCGATAAGGGTTGAAAACATTTTTTACCTTTTGCAAGCCATTAGTTTTTGACCGCTGGCAATTTTAATGGTGTAAACTTTGAAGTTATGAAAGAACGAATCATACTCACAGAAGCGCCACAGTCCAAAGAACTGTATATGATTGCAGGTTGGCGACAGTGGGACCGTGTCTCAGTTCCAGTGTGACTGATCATCCTCTCAGACCAGCTACCCGTCATAGCCTTGGTGAGCCGTTACCTCACCAACAAGCTGATAGGCCGCGAGCCCATCCTGAAGCGACAGCCGAAGCCGCCTTTAATCTTGCGATCACATACAGTATTAATCCGAGTTTCCTCGGGCTATCCTCCACTTCAGGGCAGGTTGCTCACGTGTTACTCACCCGTTCGCCACTAGGAACTTTCAAAGCAAGCTAAGTAAGTTCCTCGTTCGACTTGCATGTCTTATCCACGCCGCCAGCGTTCGTTCTGAGCCAGAATCAAACTCTCCGAATAGAATATTTTGATTCCGCATTGTTCGTGAATTCCAAAAGGAATTCATTGGCGGAAAATTGATGGGTGATTCGACGTTAAGAAACGCCAAATCGTTTCTGCACGTTTTTAACAACGTGCAGCGCACATCTTAGCCTTTTGTTTGCCACTAATCCGACGAGCGTTTCTCAAAACCAGGCTAGTGGCTTTGCACTCTATCGAGTCAGTCTGAATTTCGTAAAAGATCAATTGCTCGGGCGCAGGACACAATGAAACCGTTGGAGATTTCGACCGGCGGATCGAGGCCACCCTCTTTCGGGCGGGCGGTGACTATAATTGCCCCATTTCGATCGTCAAACGCTTTTGTTCACGTTTCTTCCCTTTTTTCAAAAAGACTCCTCAGGCCTTGACCGGCTCGCTTCCAGATCCTCCTACTGAAGGCAAAAGCCCCTGTAATTCTGAAAATTTCAGTTTCCTGCACTTGGCACCGCTCGATTGCGAAATTGAATGCTCTCGCAGAAAACCAATACTGAATGTAGACTGGGGCCGACTCCTCTTATGAAGCGCTCTTTTCTTCAAATTCCAAGAGCTTGGCTGGGGGCTCTCATTCTCTCCGCTGCGGGCAGTCCGGTGGCGCAGGACTCATTACCAATTGAGCCGTTGCCACCAACTCTTGCTGATCTCCCGGCTTCATCGACTCCCCAAGCTACTGAATCTGGCGGCGACGAAGATCAAAGCCCGGGTCTTTCGAGTTCGAGCGGAACTCCGTCGATTGCTGCTGCTCCGCTCAGTGACGAGGTGTTGGCCGAGAGAGCCTCAGTCTTAAAAGCCCGCCTTGAGCAACTGATTACTCACCAGCGTCACTACAAATCGATCATGATCGATGTGATAGCGGAGGCTTACGAAAGCCGCGCCTTCCGCCCTCTTTGGGGAGACCTGCCGCCGGAAACGCCTCTGCACCGACAACTCGCGTCTGCACTTTTGGATCATGCCTTTCCAGAATGGCTCGCGCTCGATCCCGAGGACTTGGCCCAGCACATCAGCACAGACGCACCGGTGCCAGCGGTTGATCTCGCTCGGACCACAGCGATTCTTGACGCGGCGCTCTTGGTCCGGCTCGGTGCGCTTCCCACGGAAACCGTTTGGGAAGACTGGAACAAGGGGGACACCCCTGGGACTGAACTCCGAGGGCGTGAGGCGCTGCTTAGCGATCTCATCACGGCCTCATCTCTCCGCCCATTTGATCTCGAGAAAGTCTTCGAGGTGATGGAGCCTAAAAACTGGATTTATCGCGAGCTTCAAAGCGCCTACCCCGAGGCTCGCGAATCTGTGCTTCGATACAGTGGCCTACCGAATCTCCCGGACCCGTCGTCGGCAGGTGTAGGCCGACCAGACGAAGCCTACCCCTACGCCGGTGCTATCGCCGCACACCTCGTCGATAAAGGCTACCTCGTGATGAGCGAGTCTGAGCGAGCGTCCCTTGCTACGATGTCTCCACCGCTGGTTGAGGGTTTGAAAAAATTTCAGGAAGAGAACGGCCTCGACTCCGATGGCATTTTTGGTCCGACCAGTTGGCGGTATCTGAATACAAACGCCGCCGATCGATATCGCTCACTCACTCTCAATCTGCACCGTGCGCGCCTCCTGCCCGCCGACTTCGGCGAACGCTACCTGCTCGTAAACCTACCGACCGCTGAACTTTACGGGTTTGAAGCCAACGACTTTCACACGATCACAACTCGGGTGGTCCACGGAAAAGCGTCAAAAGATTCGCACCGCACCCCAATTTTCCGAGATGTGATGGGAGAGATCGTTTTCGGCCCCTACTGGAACATACCGAAAAGTATCGCCGTCAAAGAAATCCTACCAAAAGCGGAAGCAGACTGGGGATTTCTGAGCCGGAATCGCTACCAAATCGTGAGTTCCTTTAGTGCTTCCGGAGCTCAGACTCATCGAATCTCGCCTGCCAATCTTCAGCTGGTTTCCGAAGGCCGACTTTTCCTTCGACAACTGCCGGGACCAACGAATTCTCTTGGTCGAGTCAAGTTTCTCCTGCCGAACTCCTACAATGTCTACCTCCACGACACTCCGGCGAAAGCTTACTTCGCGAGGACAAACCGCGATCACAGCCACGGTTGCATCCGCGTGAAGGATCCTCGAGATCTTGGAGCCTGGGTCCTAAAAACCCAGGACTGGACAGCAGATGAGGTCGAGGCGGCGATGTTCGCTGACGACCGGAAGTCTGAACCGATCAGGCAGAAGGTCAACGTTTACATCGTCTACTTCACCACGTTCCCGAGACCCACAGGAGATGGGCGGGTTGTGCTCGCTCCGGCTCGCGACGTGTATGAGCGCGATAGTGAGCTGGCCCATTCATTGGCCTGGGTCGTCCCCTGGAAAGAGCCTGCTCGACCCGTCATAGTCCCGTAGGGTGGTCGATAAAGGACCATTCGAGATCAGAATTCTCCTGACACCACCTCGAGGCGAGAGCCCTGACTCCAAAAGTCTCGGTGGAGTAGTGACCCGCGTAGATCACATTCACGCCCAGTTCTTCCGCAGCGGTGTAGCTCCAGTGAGGCCCCTCACCAGTGATGAAGGTGTCAATTCCAGCAGCGGCGACTTGAGCAATCTCGCTTCCAGCGCCTCCGGTGATGATGCCAACACGCCCAGCGGACTCTTCTCCGCCCCGGCAAACGTGCGGATTGTGGCCGACCGCACCCGAAACCGACCTGATCAGACGATCGAGCGGCCAATCGGGTAGCGAACAGGACAACCCCAGGTCGACTCCTTTCCAAGGAAAGAAGGGCTCTGGAGTGATGGACTCATCAATCGCGGCCCATAAGCCAGCGTTGTTTCCGAGCGTTGCATGAACATCGAGCGGGATGTGGGCGGAGTAGATCGCGAGATCCGCTTCGATTGCTCGCTTCAACTTACGGTAGCTCGCATTTTCAATCTTCTGGGCACCATTCCAGAAGAGACCATGATGAACCACAAGGAGATCGGCCCCAGCATCGCAGGCCGCACCAATCACCGCTTCGCAGGCGTCAACCGCTGCCGCGATCGAACTGACCTCGCCGCTATTTTCGAGTTGGAGACCATTCAGTGCTCCCGGATAGTCAGGGATCTCATCGATCGAAAGCCAGTCGTTTGCCTGGGACACGAGAGACGCAAGGGATGCCATGGCCTTAGTTTGCACCGCAACGTGCCGATGTCACACGCGTTTCCGCTCGGCTGGCAAGCGCTTCAATAACTCCGACCTTTTGCCAAAAAAACTGTCTCACCGAAAGGCGCGGTCTACTTTTCAGGCGAAGCAAGCAGCCTCTCAAGCCCAGCTCCCTCCCAAAGACGTGGCGAATAGCTCTCTGTGTGGATGGTTTCTCTACGGTAACTTCCCACTGCACCGGGGGCGACATCGGTAGATTTACAACAGTCGACCAAGAATCTCCCAGCTCGCAGTGGCTACGTCACGCATCCCGGAGCCCTGCGGGATGACGTAGAGCGACGACCATCCCCCACCCGTGGACCTGAAGTTCGCCGGCACCGGTACAAGATCAAGACCGACCCGATCTGCCTCTTTGAGAGCCCTCTCAAGGTGCCATGCCGAGGTGCAAAGCCCAATTCGATTCCAGTCTGGATGCTCTTTCAACAATTCCGAAACTGCAGCGAGCTCTTCAGCTGTATTGCGCGGTTCAGTGATCTGATAAATCGCTTCACGAGGAATTCCGAGATCGACCCAGATCTGCTCTGCCTCGTCCGACAGGATTCTGTCTGTTCCCATCTCCGTGATGCTGCGACCTGTCGGAATGAGCGCTCCGACCCGCTCGGCGAGATACAGCCTCGCGGGCAAGATTACCCTGTCGCCGTGCGCTCCCAGTGCCGCTCGTTGCCGGGGCGTCCGTTGAGTTCCTCCACCGAGTACGATTAAGGCGTCGAGATCTCCCTCGAGGATTTCATAATCATAAAAAGGCGCCTCGAGATGGCGCATCAGCCCAACGCCTACGTAGGTGTTACCCGCAAGCGTGTAGAAACACCAACCGAAGATAGCGAGCAAACGAAGCCAGCGAGGCCAACCTTTCGCCCAAAGCATCGCGAACCACACGATCCACACCGCACCAATCGGGACGATCAAGGTCGCTACAATTTTCCGCGCAATCAACCATTCCCCCGAGAGGCTGATGAGCACCGCTGCCAAAAGCCCGGCCGCCAGCATCGGGGGAATTAACCGACGGAAGACAGCTTTGACGGTACGCTTCATCTGGGCTGATTAATTCATGCCGATTTACCCAAGGCGCTATCAGGCCGGAGAATCGAAACTCAGTAAGATCTCCCCGTGGACCCACTCAAAGCGAAAACGAAAAGACTTGGTAGACAGTCGCTTCCATCTCCTCGTAGCGCATCCGCCGATTTCGAGAACGGTCTCCCCAGGGTTCGGTGAAAAGCACAACCTGATCTTCGCGATTAAAGCCGGTCAGAATTGAGGCGTGCGAAGGGCTCCCCCGGAGGTCGCGCACCGGGTAGGCTGCCCGATCTTCCGGCGTCGGCTCTGGCAGAGAAACTGAGGGATCACGTCGCCAAGCGAGGAGATGCTCATCATGTACTTTTTCCCGATCCATCGAAACGCGGCGCCAGACGATCACCGGGATGCCGTCTTCGAGCTGATCCTCGATACGGTCCATCCTCAGGGAGGTGTTCCGCCGCGCTTTCATTCCCACCTCGGCAGCGATTGAATCGTAGAGCCCATAGAGGTCACTACCACGGGCACTTCCCGTGTTCTGAAAGTCGGCACCAGCCGCGAGAGTCTCGGGCGGGACGCGAAGTCCGAGGTAGTGGCCGACCATCGCGACGGAGTGGATCCCGCAGTAAGGAGTGTTCCCCTGAAGCAGCATTGGCATGCCATCGATAGCAATGTCGCCCATCTCAGAGCGATCAACTCTTGCCAGAAAAGTCCCGGCTCGCTCTGAACCTCGCTGCCTCACCATCTGCGGATCGACGTAGCCGCTCGGGACCGCGTCGCTGCGATAGAGGTGAAGAGAAATTGAGTGGTCGTTACGGGCCACCAGACGAATCACAAACTCGTCAAACCGGTATTCGGTGTAAACCGTGCGAAGCGCCTCACTTCGACCAATTGTGCCCATCGCGCCGCGCCCGCAACCTGTCTCGAGTCTGCGAGTCAGATCCGTTTTAAGCTCCCGGAATAGACGGGAAAACTCGGCTCGCTTCTCACTCCCGGCCTCTCTTTGTTCACGACTCCGCTCACCACCATACTGGTAGCCAAAAAACGGCCCCGCATCGAGAAAGTGAATCGCTAACTCCCGCGTCTCGCCAGCCTCTCCATACGAGTAAACCGACATCGGTACGGAACCGAAAACCGTTGGATTAGCCCGCATTCGCCTGACCGTATCATCCCCGAGCGCCGGCTGATTCATCCAGGGTCCGGAGAAGCGATTGGCTTCCCAATTCTCGACCTCAAAAAACTCTTCGGTCAGATCGGCATTAAACCTCGGTTGCGCTGGGACAACAATGACGCCGCCATTTCCGGTAAAACTATTCGGGATTGCCAAGCTCACCCCGGTGCTCACTGAGCAACAGAATCCAATCAGGAAAATCCTCTTCATAACTTCGTCAGAATACCTGTGTCCACCTTTTCGGTCGATACTTGATTTCAATTTCCTGTGTATCGATATCCGATTCCTCGAATCGTCTCGATCGCTGCCGGGTGCTCAGAGTTAGTTTCAATCTTCCGACGCAGCTTCGAGATATGCTGATCGAGCGTTCGTGATTCTGGAAGATAGTCGGCACCCCAGCATGCGGAGAGCAATTCGTCGCGAGTCACCACTTCTCCAACTCGCCTTCGCATCATAGTGAGCAGACCGATCTCTCGGGGGCTCAGATCGATCTCATGTGCTCCAGCTACCGCAGTCAATTTTCTGGGAAAGATGGTCCACTTCCCAAAATCAAACTGATCTGGCTCAGAAGAGACCAGCCTATCGCGCCGAGCCAGCGCTTTGCGGATCCGCGCGATTAACTCCCGCTTCCCGAAAGGCTTTCGGATAAAGTCATCAGCACCGAGCTCCAGCCCGACTACGACGTCGATTTCCTCATTCTTCGCGGAAAGGAAGAGGATCGGCACATTTGCGTCTAACCCGCGAATCTCCCGACAGACGGTGAAGCCATCCTTCTGCGGCATCATGATGTCGAGACAAATCAGGTCGGGACGCTCTGCCTTCCAGGCAGCAAAAGCAGCCTCGCCATGCTCGGCGGTGATCGTCTCGAAACCTTCACGCTCCAGTGTCGCAGCGAGAGTCTCCCTCGTCACAGGGTCGTCGTCTGCGATCAGGATCTTCATGCGATGGCAGGGAGGCGGAGAGAAAAAATAGCCCCCTCATCAGATGGCAGGTGCTCGAGGGTGCCACCCATCGCTTCGGCGAGGTCGCGTGCAATCGCGAGACCCAGTCCGGTGCCGGATACACCCTCATTGACCGACTTCTTCGCTCGATAGAAAGGCTCAAATAGCTTAGGCCGAGCCGATGCCGCAACCCCCGGGCCGTAGTCGCGGATCGCAAGCTCCCACCATTCCCCGGAGACAGAACTTTCGAGTTCAATACGCCCTCCTGAGGAGCCGTATTTTTCTGCATTCGATAGCAGATTGTTGAGAATTTGAGTCAGGGCATCTTCATCGGCCCGGACAGGTCCGCTGGACCCGGGCATAAAGACAGCGAGACAGTTCCGCGCCTCGAGCGACGGTTCAAACTGCTCGAGGACCCCCTCGATCACTGGAGTGGGATTCAACTCGGAGACCGACAGAGGAGCGATCTCGGTCTCCGCTCCCCGCTTCGAAAAGGTGAGCAGATTGTCGATCAATCGGCTCAGTCTGGATGCTTCGCTTTTCACCTGTTTTAATCGCCGGGATGCTTCGATCGGATCCTCAGTCACGAGATCATCAGCCAGATCTGTGTTGAGCAGGATATTCGTAATCGGAGAGCGCAGCTCGTGCGAGGCCTGATTAACAAAACTAACCCGCTGCTCGGCGAGTCGGGAGGCCCGTCGGAAAGTCTCGCCCAGCACAATAGACCCGATCAAGGAAGCAACGGCCAGCAGCAGGCCGAGCGCGAGACCGACGTGGTGAATCCGCACAGTCTTCGTAGGCACACCCCACGCATGGAGCTGCCAAGTGCCAAAAATCACCGAGGCAGCGACGACATCTGATGATAACCCCATTCGTTCGCCATGCCCCCACACGACAGACCCTTCCGGGGAGCGCAGCTCAAAGCTTCCTTCGCTCCGAAGAGGCAGATTCAGATACTCCCTTTCCTCTGAGCCCGAGAGCCAGTCGGAAACCGCCTCTGCCCACTCCCTGGCATCGATTCCGATGACCCAATAGCCCTCCTCCCGGAACCGACTGACGCGATAGATGACCCGCTCGTCAAAGCTGAGCCACGACTCCCCCGGCCCACTGGCACTGACCTGCTCATCCAGCATCGCCCGGAGTCTTGTCGACGAGTCAGCTATCCCCTGATCCCTCCGAGGATCAGGAAACCGATCGAGATCGAAGAGCGATTCTCCATCGGAGGGTGCCAACACCCGGACATGCTGCTCTTCTCCGGAGCCTCGGAGATACAGCCACGACACCGTGTGCACGCCGACGAGATCCGACCCCGCTCGCTCCATTCGAAAAGGATTGCCCGAGTAGCGAGGTCCGAGCTCCGACTCGACCTGCTCGAGGCGATTCATGTATTTCCGGAAAAGTCTATCGAGCTCCGTTTGGAGATCTTGCCCCGCCGCGCTCAGCAGAGGGGTCGGGACCGGTATCGTCGATACCTCGACCCGGATTGAAATCATCCAGGTGATCGCCCCGATCGCGATCGCAAGCAAACAACCCAGGGCCAGAGGGCGTGATCCACCTGGATGACCGAGGGCTGGATCTCGTACTCACTCACTTCCCCGGTATCATCCAGGGTGGCCATAACAGAGATTGTTAGCCGGTCTTTGCCGGG
>JBCCBR010000125.1:0-8571 GCA_039033935.1 Verrucomicrobiota bacterium | reverse complement strand
GTATGACCAAGAGCGAATACCCGTTCGACGATGCTGGCAATTATCGAACCGACTGGGTCAAGAGCAAAGCGAGTGGCCGGACTCGCTCGTCGCGGGGAAGCTCCACCGCAATCGCTTCGGCCAGCTCTGACACTGGCTCAAGCTCTTCGAGTAGCTCCTCGCGGTATCCGACTTACGCAGAGATCAAGTCGCAGACCACGGCGGCGAGTGCGGGCACACCTCCTGCACCTGAGCCGAATCTCACATCGACGCCAGTGTCGCCAACTCCGCCTCCGCAAGCGCCGCGAGCCGCGCCCGTCGAGGCACCCGCTCCCGAGCCAGCCCCGGCGCGCTACCACAAAGTCGTTTCTGGCGACACGCTCTTTTCGCTCGCCCGGACTCATAACACGACCGTCGACGATCTTCGCCGCGTCAATGGGATCTCGGGCGATTCGATCATCGTCGGGCAGAGTCTCAGGTTACCCTGATCGTCAGTGCTCCAGAGAGTGAACTGCCTCTGGTCCTCGAAACAGGGAAAAGAGGCCGTCGAGGAATAAGAGTGGGCGAAAATCTGGGATCTATTGATTCATACAAGATCGAGTGAGCCGATGCTAGTTTCCGAAGCTCAATTCCCGATCGAGGAATTCTCGCATCCTCGCGTCGGTCGTCAGGCTCAGTGCCCGTTGCTTCGCCTGATGAAATTGTTCCTGATTTCCTCTATCTCGATTGATGTGCGCCAGCACGACCCAGAAGCAGTGGTATCGACTGACCGTGGCGGCATCAACTCGACCGAGCAATTGCTCCGCTAAATCCAGGTCGCCCCCAGCATGGGCCGCTGCCGCGTAGGCCACGAGCGCGCCGACGCTGGGGTGGTGCTGAAGCAATCCCTCATAGAGCAGCAGAATGACGTCGTGATCGACCCGGCCGTCTCGGAGTCCCTCGATCTGGGCAGACTGGATTGCCGCCTCGAGTTGATAGCGACCAAAAGTCATATTCTCCGAAGCTGCCCGGAGCCGTTGATCAGCACGATCGATCAGCACGGCATCCCACTCCTCAGGATTCTGCCGATCGAGTGGAACAAATGCGCCCGCATCATCGGTGCGACAGGAGCGTCTCGATTCGTTGTAAAGAAGCAGCGCATGGAGCGCTTGGGCTTCTCCGATTTCAGCGAACTCATTTGCGAGCAGTTCACTCAGCCAGAGCGCTTCACGATCCAGAGACTGCGAGTTTTCCGATCGAGACGGGAGGTATTCCCAGCCGAGGGCGTAGGCTCCGTAGACAGCATCCAGAACTGAGTGAAGTCGGGCTGATTGCTCTTCGGATTCGGGAAGATCGAGGCTCAGCTGGAGGTCCCTGATTCGCTTTTTGGCGCGGACGAGCCGTTGGCTCATTGTCGCTGGTTTGACCAGAAATGCGCTACCAAGTTGCTCGGCGGGAACTCCGAGGATCACGTTTAGAATCAGCGCAGTGCGAAGATCCGAGTCGATTTCGGGATGGCTGCAGGCAAACATGAGCGATAGCCGATGATCGATCGGTGCCCGGTCGGCAAGTGCTTCGGGAGCAAAGGCTTCCATCGCAATTTCAAGCTGTTGGATGGCTCTTCGGTGGCGCTCCCGCTGCCGTTGCTGATCAATCAATCGATTGCGAGCAACGCGGAGAAGCCAGGCTTCGGGGCGATCAGGGATACCCTGTTCCGGCCACTTGGTAAGAGCTTTGGTGATGGCGTCGCAGAGCAAGTCTTCTGCCGCGCCCAGATCGTGAGTGTCCCGACTGAGATAGGCAACGAGCCGCCCGTAGGATTCGCGGGCGACTCGCTCCAATTCGTCGTTTGCTGACAGCATCGGCTCACGCTTCAGCAGGTTCGGGATCTGGCATCACCGGACGGAGCTCGACACTGCCGGTCTCGACCGACGGACACTTCGCCGCCCACTGGATCGCCTCCTCCTCGGTATCGCATTCGATCAGGAAAAAGCCTCCGAGTCGCTCTTTGGTGTCGGCGAACGGGCCGTCTTCGATGACTCGTTCGCCGCCGCGGACCCGAATCGTGGTGGCTGTGTCAGGATGCTCGAGTCCACTCCCACCTGCGGCTACTCCGGCCTCGGCGAGCGCTTCCCAATAAGCGGCGTAGGGAGCCATGTAAGGTCCGATTTGTTCCGGGTCGTGGCGACGATTGAGTTCCGATTCGGTTTCGTAAACGATGACAGCGTATTGCATGTAATGAGTAGGATTTCAGGTGAATGAGTCTGGCCGGATTGGCTGACTTCACTGCGATGACGACTGGGAATTTGCGATTTCGACAGGGGAAGAGTTTTTTCCTCCTCTCGTCAGTCTTTTTTCTCGCTGCGATTGCTGAAGCGATCGCACAACTCGAGACAAAACAGCCGGATCGAATCTGCGTAATAATTTTCCCGCGCGGTGAGGTGAGCTGCAAAAGCGCTCCTCATCTCTGGTGACCGATCATTGACCATGAGTGACACGAGATGGGGTGCAGTGAAGGCTCCATCTGTCCAGGTATTGACCGGACTGCCGTCGTGCTGGTATCCGGCCTTGAAGTCATGGTTTTCAACTTTCCCAATCCCGCCGCCAAAGGTCGCGAGGATGGATCGGGCATTCTCACAATCGTGCTCCAGCGCAGCAGCAGCGAGACGCCACGGGACGCGACAGGCATTGTAGTAGAACTCGCCGTCGTGAGGGCTCTCGAGAAAGTTCGGCGGAGCTGGTTGCCAGCTATCATCTGAAAAGATCACAAAATCCGGGAAGGCCCCGTGCTGCCCCATGGTTTCCTCGATGATTTCATAGTGCATCTGTTCGACGGCGTTCCAGAAATCAGCGTCATCCACTGTCCCGAAGAGTCGAAAGTGGGTCGGCATGACGTCCGAGAGTCGCACCGCGTGCTGCGTAACATCCCAGTCGCCGCGACGGAGGGAAAAGTCGTCCCGGACCAGAGTCTCCCGAATTGCCGTGACAAGTGCGAGGCCCTCGGAAAGCAGGTTGCTGTCGTCCCATTTCTGTCCTGCGAGCAGCAGAGCAAAAGCGATATCAAGATCGCCGTCAGTGGCACAGGCCGTCTCGACCGGGACGTCTGAATCGTCTTCAATCCTCCAGGCCATGAGTCGGCCGTCAACGTTACTGGGAAAGGCTTTTCGAAATCGATTCAGCGCTTTGAAGTCCGCTTTTGCTTGGGATTCATTTTCCCCGGCGAAGTAGACAGTGGCCAGCATTCCGTAGCCGAGGGCCTCGGAGCATGTCGTGCGATTGTTCTGATAATCGATAAGCGCCCCGCCTTCGACTCGATCGCTGATTGTCAGATAGGCGTCTCGCCAGGAATTATAGTAGGCCAATACTTGTGGAGAGGGCTGCTCGTTCGCGATGACACTGGAGCTCGTGGGAGAGCAGAAGAGGATCACAAGGGTTCCGGTGAAGAGGGAGGCGATTCGGCTCATGATGCGATGTCGGATCAGAGGGCTGTGAGAGCTCAGATCCCGACTCTATGCGGATGCGATCAAAATGGAAACTCTGCCTTTTCGCCCTGCTCAGGATGATTTTCGTCGAGGGTCGATAGTCTCAACTGGAGTCCCGCCGCGTCGAAACTGGCAAGCACCCAGCCGTTTGGTCGCTTTGGATCAAAGACGTAGGCGGTCGGGGGCAGGCTGATGAAGCTTGGCCGACCAGCTGCTGAATCACTCACCTCCCAGCGGTGACTGTGGCCCGAGATGTAGGCTCGCACGTGACGGTGTTTTGTTAAGATCTGGCGGAAAAGAGCCGTGTCCCGGATGCCGGTAATGGTCTCAGCATTCGGGTCCGCCTGCAGGTAGTGATGGCCGATAAGAAGGGCTGGCTTATCGGACCTCGCGGCAAGCGCGGCGTCGAGCCAAGTGACCTGCTCAGCTCCGAGCGCGCCGGTGACTCGATTGACGACTTCCAGGGTATCGAGGAGGAACCAGTTCGCGAATGCTGATTCGATGATGCTAACGTGCTTCTGTTGGACCAGCGGGGTATCAGGCTGACGCTCTTTCATTACCTGTCCCATGTTGTACCGATCGTCGTGGTTGCCCATGGTGAGGTGGACGGGTATACCAGCGATTTGAAGTGGCTTGAGGAGCTTTGTGAGGGTCTCGTAGTCGCCGAGTTGTCCGTCATTTAACGCGCAGTCTCCGTTGATGATGACCCCGCTGATTGGTCGGGATTTGTTTGCTTCGAGGATCTCGGTGATGACTCGGGTAAGATTTGGCGCGAGCGCTGCCCCGTTGGCGACCAGATCCGGATCGGCGTCGATGTGAGTGTCGGCGAGCAAAGCGTAATGCTCAGCCTGATCTGCAGCAGAAGACCAAGCTAAGGTCCCGACACCCGCGCCCAAGGAGACCCGAATAAATCTTCGGCGGTGTGAATTCAGGAGGTGGACTGGCATTGCGACCATCCTATCGAATCGCGCCACGAAAGCGAGTCGGAAAAGACAGCCGTGCCCCGCAACTGCCAGGGTCGACCGTCCCGATCGACTGCTATCCTCCCGGATTCGGAATACACTTACTCAAGCAACTTGCCCGAAAAGTTCTCGATCTCTTTGGTCCTTTCCACCACCGAACGCAGTTCTTCGGAGAGCGCTTCCGTCGGTCGGCGGTCCACCTGCATCGATCCGTCTCCGTTGATCGAAATGTGATAGTTCACATTCTCAGAATCAAGCGTCGGCTCATGATCGCTTCGCTGGTGAGCACCCCGACTTTCCTTGCGCTCGAGTGCGGGACGAAGGGTCGCCTCGGCCGAGAGGATGGAGCCCTCAAAGTCGAAAGCGAGCATAAGATCCTGAAAGCCCTCGGAATCGGGACGGACATCGAGATTGGCTGTCGCTGCCTTGAGGTCCTCGATTTTTTCAATCCCTTGCTCCAAGGACTTTTCCTCTCGAACGACTCCGCAGTGTTCCCACATGATGTTTCGGATGTCGCGCTGAAGGGGACGGGCCACTTCGCTGCCGCCACCGATCAGGGAATCGATCTTGTCATGCGCCTTTTCGATTACTTCGCGAGATCGCAGTTGGACCTGGAGGTTGCGGGAGCGTTTTGCAGCAGCCGCGCCGGCGCGTTTCCCGAAAATCAGGATCTCGGCGAGTGAGTTGCCGCCGAGTCGATTCGCTCCGTGCAGACCACCAGTGACCTCGCCAGCGGCGTAGAGCCCCTCGATGCCGGTCCAGTGTTCGTCGGGATGAACGACAACACCACCCATTGAGTAATGGGCCGTCGGGGCGACCTCCATCGGTGTCTCGGAGATATCGATCATCAGGGTTTCGAGAAACTGCCGATACATTCGCGGCAGCTTTTCGATGATGAAGTCTTTGTCACGATGGCTGATATCAAGGAACACACCACCGTTGGGGCTGGCGCGCCCTTCGATGATTTCGGTGTAGTTCGCCATTGCGACTCGATCCCGAGTCGAGAGTTCCATCCGCTCGGCGTCGTAGCGGTCCATGAATCGCTCGCCATCTTGGTTTTTGAGGTGGCCGCCTTCGCCGCGAACCGCCTCGGTCACGAGGGTGCCGGCGAGATCTTCCGGGATCACCATGCCGGTGGGATGAAACTGCACCATCTCCATGTCTTTGAGCTGGCAACCGGCTTTGAGCGCGAGGTAGAAACCATCTCCGGTATTCTCGTTTCGGCGGGATGAACTTTTTCGCCAGATCCGGGTGTGCCCACCCGCGGCGAGGATGACGGCGTCGGCGATGAAGACGGTGCGTTCGCCGTCGCGAATGTCGAAGGTCATCGCGCCGAAGCAGGTGCCGTCGCTGATCAGTAGCTCGGAAACATACTGCGAATCGTAAATGGGGATCTTCAGCTCCTGCGCTCTCGAGATCAGGGCAGTGAGAATCGACCTCCCGGTGTAGTCTCCTGAATAGCAGGTCCGCCGATAGGTGTGGGCGCCAAAGAATCGCTGATCGAGCCGACCGTCTTCGAGCTTCGCAAAATTGGCGCCCCATCGGTCGACCTCGGAGACGAGTTCGGGTGCTTCCTTGGCCATCAGCTCGACGGTCCGCGGCTCTGAAAGATGATAGCCCTCGACCATGGTGTCGGCGAAATGCTGCTCCCAGGAATCTTCTGTATCAACATTGCCGTAGGCGGCATTGATGCCCCCGGCAGCGAGTACGGTGTGGACATCTCCCTTCTCGCGCTTCCCCAGAACGTGGACTTCGCATCCGGCTTGCTTTGCTTCGATCGCGGCCCGAAGACCGGCTCCTCCGCTTCCGATGACGAGGATGTTAGAAATGTGTGTGCTGTCTTTTGGCATTGTTAGTGAGGTTTCAGTTCTCACTGTCAATTCGACCAAATTTCCCCGATGGGTGCATCGGGCAGTGGCTCCGTGCGACGCATTGGCGGTAGGATTTCGCCGGGACGCTTTGAGGGCTGAGGGGAGGACCCAACTCAGACTTGCCGCCCGAATTTTTTCTCCAGTTCGCCGTAGCTCATCTGGATCAGAGTGGGGCGGCCGTGAGGGCAGCAGTAGGGCATTTCACAAGCGAGCAGATCTTTGAGGAGCCGAGCCAGCTCCGGCTCGCGGAGACGATCGTTTGCCTTAACCGCCGCTCGACAGACCGTTGTCGCGATGAGGTCTTCGCCAAGCCTGAAACTTGAGGCGCTGCCGCTCGCTGTCCGGAGTTCCTCGAGAATGACCGAAAAGAACTGCTCCGGCTGATTACTTTTCAGAAACGACGGGACTGCATCGATTTTGAGAGTGCCGCCACCGAATGGCTCCGCGCTGAAGCCAAAGCGATCCAGCTGCTCGAGGTTTTGAGTGACCAGATCGAGATCCCGCGGCGGTAGCTCGACCATGATCGGGGCGAGGAGTCTTTGGCTGGGGAGACCTTGCTCTTCGAGGCGACGCTGCAATTGCTCAAAGAGGACCCGTTCGTGAGCCCCGTGCTGATCCATCAGGACGAGGCCCTCATCGGATTCAAGAAGAACATAGAGTTGGCCAAGGACGCCGATGATCCGGTAAGACTCGGCATCTCGGATTCCGGAGTCTGCCCTTTGGTGATTGTCCTGCTCGAGGGAATGCGGTGCCGGCGGCCCCGTCGGGCTGGTGGGGAAAGCTGGGGCTGATTCGTATTTTTCCCGCTCGACCTCAGTGAAGAGTTTCGGGGACTCAGTTGAGACTTGGTCGGCGGACCCTGGAGAAAATTCTTCCTGCACCAGGGCAGGGGGGAGCCCGGCATTGGACCGGGGCATCGGGCCGGGAGTGCTGAGTCCTGTCGTGCCGACCCCGGAGACGGGTCGGGTCATGCGCTCGCGGAGAGTCTTTGAAACTGCCTGCTGGATGGCGTCCCGAACGGCAAAACCGTCGTGGAAGCGGACTTCGCGTTTCGCAGGGTGGACGTTGACGTCAACAGCAGAGGGATCCAACTCGAGAAAGATGAAGGTGACCGGATACTGCCCTTTCATCAACGCGGTGTGGTAACCCTCTCGCAGGGCCCGAGTGATGATCGATGCCTCGACCGGACGTCCGTTGAGAAAGCTGAGTTGTTGCTTGCGATCGCTCCGCCCCATTCCGGGAGGGCCAATGTAGCCTCGAACGGTGACGCCCCGGTATTCGTGCGGTTCGATTTCGAGAAGCTTTCCGGCAAGCTCATGTCCCGCGAGGCCTCCGATCCGTTCGCGGAGATCGTTTGCGGCAGGTAATTGGAAAGCCACCCGATCATCTCGCACCAAGGTGAAACGAATTTTTTCGTGGGCAATCGCCTGGGTTTTGACGGTCTGCTCGATGTGGGAGAATTCGGTGTTTTCGGTGCGCAGGAATTTGCGTCGGGCTGGCAGATTGTAGAACAGCGATCGCGCTTCGATTGTGGTCCCAGGAGGGTCTCCACAGTCTTTTACGCTGACGACCTTTCCCGCATTGATCAGAATCTCGGTTCCAGACAGGGCGTCAGGCTCGCGGGTCGCGAGTCGGAATTTGCTGACGCTGGCGATGGATGGGATTGCTTCCCCCCGGAACCCAAGGGTCAGAATCGCAGCGAGGTCTTCGCGGGTGCGGATTTTCGAAGTCGCGTTGCGCTCGAGGCACATGAGAGCATCGTCGCGATTCATCCCACAGCCATTGTCGGTCACCTGAATAAGGGAAGCACCACCTCGTCTCACGCAGATTTCGATCTGATCGGCCCCGGCGTCGATGCTGTTCTCGACCAGCTCCTTCACGACCGACGCGGGACGTTCGACCACTTCACCCGCCGCCACCTGGCTGGCAAGGTCTTCCGGAAGCAGTCGGATCTTTGACATCGAGAAAACCTTTCGTGGCAAGGTCGCAACTTGTCCAGAGGCAGGCCGAGGGGGGAAGGGGTAAAAGGTTAAAGGTAAAAAGTTAAAAGTGGCTTGGTGTTCGGGGGGCGTTTCTTACTCGTCCTCGTCCTCGTCCTCGTCCTCGTCCTCGTCCTCGTCCGTCGGACTCGGTGCGAAAGTCCGAAAGTGCGAAAGTGCGAAGATTCGCTTTGTGCGGCGTGGTCGCCGCATGGTTTGCTCGACGGTCCTGGTTCAAGACATCGGTAACGCTTTGGGGTCTAAGACATGGGTAACACCCCAGATGATCTGCGACACGGCAATAGTGTCGCAGATGCCC
>JBCCBR010000124.1:0-8608 GCA_039033935.1 Verrucomicrobiota bacterium | reverse complement strand
CAGCTACTTTTGCCTTGTTGATGCGCTGCACGCAATAGGTGCACTTTTCGATGACCCCGCGCATCCGCACGGTGACGTTCGGATTCTTCAAGAACCGTTGCGTCGTCATTGCATTGCCATCCGGCTTGGCAAGTGGGCCCCACTCGACCCCAGGAGCAGTGATGCCGAACATTTTCACATCCTGCACCGGGCGTTTGTTGTAGTCGTAGTAGTTGAAGCGGCGCGCCTTGTAGGGGCAGTTGTTAGCGCAGTAACGTGTCCCGATACACCGATTGTAGGCCATTGCGTTGAGACCGTCCTCGGTGTGGACCGTCGCGTTGACCGGGCAAACCGATTCGCATGGTGCCGACTCGCAGTGGAGACAACTCACCGGCGTGGTGATCATCTCGATATTGTCGTCGTCGGTCTTCCTCTTGCCAGGCTCCTCTTTGCCAGACATGTAGTCCCCCATCGTGCTTTGCTCACCCACTGTCTGGTAATCCTTCGGACTGGTAAAGTAGCGGTCCATCCGCACCCAGTGCATTTCACGACCGGCCATAACCTGGTTCTTGCCGACGATGGGGATGTTATTTTCCGCCTGACACGAGATCATACAGGCGTTGCAGCCGGTACAGCTGTTGAGGTCGATCGTCATCGCCCACTGGTGATTCTGATCAATCCGAAACTCGTGCCCTGGGATAACCGGAACCGGACTTTCCGGATTATTCCCCTCGACAAATTCCGGCCCCTGATAAAGCGGCATGTTTTCGGGAATGTGAGAGTCCATTCCCTGGTACTTGGCGAACTTCGGATTCTCGTTGTAGGCCTCGAGAGTCCCCTCGCGAGCGATCGCACGACCCTCCATGCTGTAGTGCTCGGCAGTGAGAGCAAGCGGGTAGTCCCAACCAGTCTTCCGCAATCCGACACCTGTGACGACATAGCGCTCTGCACTGGTCATCAGCGGGTAGGCATTAAATCCAGCACCCTTAGAAACGATCCCATGGCCAGTCTTCCCGTAATAGCCCAGATCGAGTGTGATCGAAAAATCGGCATGACCGGGACACCGTAGCGCCGGCACCTTGAGACTGCGCTCACCTGCAGTCAGCTCGATCATGTCGCCGTCTTCGAGCTCGTAGTAATCGGCGGTCGCCGCGCTCATCAGCGCAGCATTGTCCCAGGTCAGCTTTGTGATGGGGTTGGGTGCCTCCTGGAGCCAGCCATTGTTGGCAAAGCGCCCATCAAAAGTCGCCCCACCCACCGCGAGAGTCACTTCCACGGCCTCCTCCCAGGGCATATCAACCGGGGCCATCTTGCCAATCCGGTCTACGAATTGGGCAACACTCTTTTCGTAGGGAATCTCTGAGAGACGCGCTGATTTTGAATAGCCATCGCGCAGGGTCATTTCCCAGTCCGCACCACCGGCGAGCCCGTAGCTCTTTTTCACCTCGGCCAAAGCCCCTCCCTCGCCCATTTCCGGCATGAGCAGGGAAAGCAAAAAGACATTCTCAGAGATGCCCCCCCAGATAGGGGCGATCATCGGCTGTTGAACGGAATAGTAGCCGGATAGAGAATAGTGATCGCTCCAGGACTCGAGGTAGTGAGTCCCGGGCACATGCCAGTCGCAAAAGCCAGTCGTGTCGTTGACGCGATAGCCCAGCTGAACGGTGGTAGGAACTTTTTCGAGGAGCTTCCCAAAACCGAGCTCGCTCGGCGCGTCGAAAGCGACGTCGCCATGATTGAGAACAAAAAGCGTGTCGACCTCCTCGTCTTCGATGGACTGGGCCAGGTCCTGAATCGGTCCATACTCGGGTAGATCGTGCTGAACCAGACTGATATGCTTGCCGTAAGCGTCGAGAGCCTGGTTGATCCCTGCAACCAGGTAATGAACCTCAGCCGGCTGACGTTTGCCAGCAATGACAACTGATTCCCCAATCGAGGCCGCAAGATCAGCCGCGCATTCCTTGATCCACTTCAGATTATAGACCGAAGGCTCGACCTTCTTGAGGGCTGCTTTGGCAGCTTTTGCGAGCGCCGAATCACCGGTCTTTTTGGAAATTTGCTCCGCGAAAAGGGCGGTCACAGCCGGGACTTGGGACGTTGCCACTCGATAACGGTGATCAGCAAGACCGCCGCTCAGCGTGAAGCAATTCTCCACGGCGTAGAGGCGGTTCATTTCCCCATCGAGCGGGTCGCGCTTGATCGAAAAATCGTAGTGGATGTCCTCCCCGGCTGACTCGAGCCCGAAACAGTCTGAATCGAGCAGCAGAATCTTCTCAGCCAACTTCAAGTTGACCAGCGGAACGACTCCCTGGCCATACATTTCGGTATAGGCCTCCTCAGCGCCATCACTGGAGAGGGCCTCGTAGGAGTAGGTTTTCGCACCGGGGTAGCGGTCGAGCACCGTCTGGAGCAGACGGTTGCGTGTCGGAGAACTACTTGGCGAGACCAGAAAAGCGACTTTTTCGCCATCGGTCCGCTCCCTCATCGCAGTCAGAAATTCGGCTTCGAAAGCAGTGGACGGCACCGGCTTACCCTCATTCAGATAACCGTTCGACCGATCCTGATCATACATTTCCAGAATCGAGGCCTGGGTGTAGGCCGATGTCGCACTACTGAATTCCGGGTGAAGGCGATTGCCATCGACTTTAGTAGGCCGTCCCTCAAAAGTCGTTGCCACCAGCGGGACGCAGCCAATGCCACCTGGACGCGGCTTGCAGGTCGAGTAATAGAGCGCGTTGCCCGGCACGATCCACTCGACGTGCTCATTAAACGGAACGATGTAGCCAACCGGACGACGACAAGCAACCCCGAAACCCGCCAAAGCAGTCGAGGCACCCATCAGTTTCATAAACTGACGGCGCGAAGTCTCGTCCGCTTCCATCTCTGCAGCTCCCTGCGGAAATTCCTGCTCGAGCCATGTCCGAAACTCTGGCGTATCATCCAACTCGCCCTGGCTCCGCCAATGCTGGCGGCCCGTGTCGGGCTCTTTAGGATGGAACCATTTGCGTTTCATGGAGTCGGAGTAGGTGCGGGCGAAAGTGAGGTAGATTGATCAGTAGTGGCAAGCAGCGCATTGCTGCGGCGGATGGACACCACGGAGTTGCTGGAGGTGAGCTCCGATAAGCTCTTGATCCCAAACTTTGCCTTTGTCCGCCTCTTTCAGAACCTCGACGCTCTGATTGGTCAGGCTCGCGATGTGTGCGTAGAAATCATCCGGGTTTTCGTCTTCTGGCTTCCACGCCAGATTGGTGACTTCGTCGAGGGGACGAAGATGCTCTTCCGGGGCTCGGTGGCAATCGAGACACCAGCTCATGCTGAGCGATTCCGCATGGTAAACCACCGGCATCTCGTCGACCCGACCATGACAACTCACGCAGCTGACCCCTCGGTTGACGTGGACCGCGTGATTAAAATGCGCATAGTCAGGAACCTGGTGGACGCGCACCCACTTGATCGGATCCCCGGTGTAATTTTCGTCGTTTGGATCCATCGCCTGGCGCAACACTTCGAGCTTAGGCGAATTCGATTTAACCTTGCCTGGACCGTGGCAATTCCAGCAGACCTGTGCCGCCGGGATGTTGGAGTGGGACGAATTTTCCACTTGGCTGTGGCAGTAGCGGCAATCCATCCCGAGCTGCCCAGCGTGAAGACTGTGATCAAACGGGATCGGCTGTTGCGGCATGTAGCCGACCCGGGTGTATTTTGGTGTGAAGGAATACCACGCCACCGCCACGACACAGGTGCCGAGGCCTCCCATTGCAATCGCTATCTGGATCGCCAGGAAATTGGTCCAACGGGGAAAAAGTTGACGCATCCTTGCTTAAAATTCGGCGCTAAGTAATAGCTTGTGAAAAATTTCACAAGCGCTTTTTCGGAACAAAATTCTACAGTTTACAAACGGCGTGGGGGCACCCTCGACCAGAGGGCTTACAGCGGTTTATACGCCAGATCCATGGCGAGGGCCACTTTAGTTTCGAAGTTTCCGAAAAAGATTTTCGGCGGTCTGAATCCGGGACCAGAGGATGAAAGCTGAAAGCCTCTCCTAGCGGCCTATTGTTGTTGTGCCGGTCCCTTATTTAGGGGATGTTACGCGGCATGAAGCTTTCGCACCTGCTTCACTACCGCCCCGCTGCCGAGGCTGATTCCCGACTTCTACGAGTTTCTGAATTCAGTTGGTTTTCGAGCCAAAATCCGGCTGAAATTGACGCGGGGGCCGAAATTTCTCACTCTGGATCGGAGTGGATTCCGGCCCACCGACTCACCTCTCGGATGGGTCGCCACTGCTCGCGAGCTCGTTACTCAGCGATTGCAATCCTCGCCGGATTGTTCGGGGTCCACAATTTCTACATCGGGCGGCGCCTCCAGGGCACCTTGCAATTAATCACCGCTGCCCTCGCTGGCCTGATGTTGCTAAGTCAATCTCTCGCCTTCTACGG
The DNA here is from genome assembly GCA_039033935.1 of Verrucomicrobiota bacterium. GTDB lineage: Bacteria > Verrucomicrobiota > Verrucomicrobiia > Verrucomicrobiales > DEV007 > Arctic95D-9. The sequence goes on along the minus strand of JBCCBR010000124.1, from coordinate 4,193 downwards.
CCTGATTCTGCTTTTCATCCTCACCGCGTGGGTGCTGCTCGATCTTTCGCTTGGACCCCACCGACCTGTCCGCTGGCACCCCGATCATGGGCCTGCCCCGAGCCAGATGCTCGACAAAGTCATCGTCGCGGTTTTCGCAATACCAATCCTCGCCATTGTTGGCTACGCGCTGTGGGAGTTGGTCGCGGCGATTTGATTCGGATCCCAGCCGAGCCGCGGACCTACCCGCCTCGTTCGACTTTGTGCATTTGCATCTACTGGCGACGCTGCGCGAAGAGCCAGTCCCAAACTGATTCAGTGGGATCAACCTGATCGCTGGCTGAAAAAGTGGTAAAGCCCTGGTCCTCGTCGTCGCCTTCCCAGATGAACGCGTAGGTAGCTGCTCCATGTCCGACCCCTTCAAGCCGGGTCAGTTTGTAATTCCCGCCAACGCCCTCCATTTGCTCGAGGACTAACTCACTCAGCCGATAGGGGACGGTGCCGTCATCAACGCCGTGGAATGCCCAGATTGGGACGTGTTTGAAAGACTCGACTCGGTGCCATGGCAGCAAACCACCCGCTGACGGTATTGCCGCTGCAAATCGATCGGGCGCGAGCGCCACTGCCTCAAAGCTGCCGAAACCACCCATCGAGTGACCCAGCACGTAAACCCGATTTTGATCGACGGGGTGAGATTCGGCAATCTCATCGAGCAGATCGAAGACGAGATGGAGCGTCCCTCCCGGCGCTTCTTCGAGCCAGCTTCGACGGCTCGATAAGAGAGTCTGCCAGATTGGTGGCAGCTTGCTCGCCTCAAAATCGGGGACAGGCTCATTCGTTCGCCAGGGTCCCGTCGATTGGGGCACGACCACGTAGCAGGGATACTCCGCCTGAAAGTCCGGCTCCGTCACGATCGCGTTCCAGTGCTTCAGATTCCTCACATTGTCGCTCCCCTTCCCTCCGGCACCATGAAGACTGAGGATGAGCGGAAAAAGCTGATCGGACTCGCTCTCTTTCGAAGTTGGCTGAAAAAAACGATACGGGACCCCGAGATACTCCTCAGCCTCAAAGCGGTCTACCAACTCTGCCCCAGTAATGCGGGTGTCACCAGAGCGGGTTCGTTTTTCCGCCTCGCTCGGCGAACTCACCGACGCTCGATAGGCTTTGAATTCCTCGGTTGTGAGCTGTCCGTCACCATTGAGATCCGACTCAGGGAACTTAACCAGCAGCTTCTCAAGGCGGGCATCAATTGCTGACTCCTCGGGGAAACCCGTAACGACCAGCAGGAAAATCACCCCAACCGAAAATGCAGTGCGCCTCATCGGGCGATGAAACATCCCGGTTTGAGAAAGGTCGCAGAGATCTTCCCGAGTCAGGCTGTTTTCTTGCGAACGACCTTTGGCTCCTCCGGCTTGTCGCACTGCTTTCGACTGAGCCCGGTGATGATCCGGGCACCGAGGCGGTAATTGAAATAGGCGTAGCACCAGTTGATGAAGACCTTGATCCGATTCCGCAGGCTCACCAGAAAGAGCAGGTGCACAAAGAGCCAGAGCAACCAGGCGAAAAACCCGGTAAACTTCTTACCCGCGACCGCCGCGACCGCCTTGCTCCGACCGATTGTCGCCATGCTGCCCTTGTCAAAGTAGCGAAACTGCTGACGCGCCGAGTAGTCACCGCTGTGATTCCCTTCGACGTCATCCTCAATCACCCTGGCAACGTGTTTGCCCATCTGCATCGCCGCCGGGCTAACTCCGGGCACGCGGACGCCGGCCTGATCAGTGCAGTTGGCAATATCGCCGACCACGAAGACATTCGGATGATCTTTGGGGTGCAGATCCGAGTCAACCATGATGCGGCCACCTCGGTCGGTCTCGACTCCAAGTCTTTTCGTCAGGGGAACGCCCTGCACGCCCGCACCCCAGACGATCGTGGCTGCCTCGATCTTCTGGTCATCAAGTATCACGACACCCTCCTTGATATCCTTCACCGGCGAGCCAGTCAGGACCGTCACCCCCATCTCTTCGAGGCTTTCACGGGTGTATTCGGATAGGTCCTCGTCATACATGAGGAGCAGGCGGTCCATTGCTTCGATCAGGTAAACAGTCGCCGCATCGGTGTCGATATGCCGGAAATCGCGATGCAGCACGTGCCGATCCAGCTCCGCAAAAGCCCCCGCGAGCTCCACCCCGGTGGGCCCGCCCCCGATCACAACGACGGTCATCAGCTTCTTGCGCTCTTCCTCGTCATCACAATTTTCTGCCTGCTCAAAGGCGTGCAGGAGATCCCGGCGAATCGCGGTCGCCTCATCTAAGGTCTTCAGACCACGGACGTGCTCAGCCCAATGATCGTTACCAAAGAAACCGTGCGTCACCCCGAGCGCGACGACGAGATAATCGTATTCGAAAGTTCCGGCGCTGGTGTAGACCTCCTCGTCCTCAAGTGAGACGTCCTCAATCTCTGCCATCACCACGGTGACGTTTTTCTGGTTTGTGAGGATTGTCCGGATCGGGTGCGCGATATCAGGCGCGGCCAGACCGGCCGATGCGACCTGGTAAAGGAGTGGCTGGAAAAGGTGATGATTCTGCCGATCGATCAGCGTGATTTCAACATCGACGCCGTCGAGTCGTTTGGCGCACTCGAGTCCGCCGAAGCCTCCACCGAGGATTACAACGCGCTTTTTCATGGTCTTTGTGCAGGAGATAGTTAAGGGGAAGTGAGGCTCTCGCTCTGTAGGTCAATACGTCACGGCAGCCTGACAAGGAGACATCAGCACATTCGAGGCCACTCCGACACGAGCAAGCGACTTCTTAAACGGATCGATCGCAAAAGAGCGGTAATTTTCGAGTGCCCCGTTCGCAGCGAGAGGCAGGCCGACGGATCAAGAATTTCTCAAGGGTGGACAGAGCAGTCGTTTGTTTCAGAATATCGGCCCAAATCATCCAAATGAAGGCCATCCAATTTCACACAGACAGCAGCGAACCGGGCTCGGCGCGCGAGGTAGAGCTGCCCAACCCATCCCCGACCGGGCACGACATCCTTGTTCAGGTCGAGGCAGTAGCGCTCAACCCCGTCGATTACAAAGTGCGACCCACCGCAGACGAACCGCCCAAGACTCTCGGTTTCGATGCCGCCGGAGTCGTTGCCGCTGTCGGAGAACAAGCATCGTTTTTTGCGGTTGGCGACACCGTCTATTACGCCGGAGACGTGACTCGGCCCGGCTCCAACGCGCAATACCAACTCGTCGACGAGCGCATCGTCGCCCACCGGCCAAGGTCAATCGACGCCGCTGCCAGCGCAGCCATCCCGCTCACCGCGCTGACCGCCTGGGAGTCCCTTTTCGACCGTCTCGCGATCAGCTTTGAAGCGACCGAATCGAATCGAGGGAAAACCCTGCTCATCATCGGAGGCGCCGGGGGAGTCGGGTCCATCGCGATCCAGCTCGCGAAGTTGGCCGGACTCTCCGTCATCGCGACTGCTTCGCGCCCAGAAAGCGAAGACTGGTGCCGCAGACTCGGAGCCGACCACATCATCAATCACCACGGCGATATGGTGGCCCAGTTCAAATCACTGGAAAGAAACGAGGTCGAATACATCGCCCATTTCAACGACTTCGAGGCCGACTGGGGCGCAATGGGAGAGATGATCGCGCCACAGGGCGGAGTCGTCCTGATCACAGGACACGAAGGCAAGCTCGATCTCGGCGGTCCTTTCAAACTCAAAAGCGTTGGCATCCATTGGGAGTTCATGTTCACCCGCTCCATGTTCGAGACCGATGATATCCTCGAGCAGCGTAGAATTTTGACCCAAGTCGCAGAGCTGATCGATGCAGGCAAAATCGTCGTGACTGCCAACGACCACCTCAGCCCGATCAACACCGAGAATGTGTTGGAAGGTCACCGGCGACTGGAAGCAGGTCGCTCCATTGGCAAACTCACCTTGAGCGGATGGGAGTGAGGTGGTTTGTGAATAAGTCGTGAAAATCAATTCTCATGTCTATCATCAGACCTTAACGCTCCGATCTTTTCCAAATATGTTTTTTCAATTACCCGCACGAAAATCAGCACCTAAATGATTCGAACATTTTGTTGTTTTTAGAGCCGCAGCAAAGGGGAGATTCACAAACAAAAAAATCGGAATATCTCAAACAATCACTGAGTCGATGGCAATTCCATATTTGAAGGTCACCTTCAAAAACTTCAGAAAAGTAATGACTT